>CAYQAD010000051.1:3812-12064 GCA_964415125.1 uncultured Phycisphaeraceae bacterium
TCCAGGGCAACGGCCTGCGCCTGCTGCTCTCTGAGGTCGACCAGCGCATCGAGCTGCTCGAGATCGCCGAGGGCGAGTCGATCACATTCACCCCGCCGCGAAAAGACGAGCCCGATCAAGCAGGCACGCCCATCGCTGCGCCCACAAAAGCCGCCTCGGCCGGGGCCAACCCCCGACCACGCACGCCCCGTCCTGCGCCGACTACTGCGCCGACTACTGGGCCGACTACTGGGCCGACCGCCCAGCCAACCACCGAACCCGCTGTTGCACAAGCCCCCGAGCCGGGGAACACGGTCGCGAGCGACGCCTCCGGGCCCGCCGAGCTGATCGACGAGACGCTCTACCACGCGACGTTCCTCGGCGATGTTCGGCTCGCGCAGGTCGAGGCCGGCCTGACCCGTGAGCTCACCGCCGACACCCTCGAGCTCTGGGCCCGCACCATCGACGGCAAGCTTCCCGACGACGCCATCGCCGGCCTCAACACCGAAGACAACACGCCCGACGCCGCACCACGGTCCGAGCCATCCGAGCCGAGGCGACCCGCCCGCCGCGCAGCGCGACAAGCCGCCACCGACCGCAGCACCATCGCCGAAACTGCACCGCAGCTCGCAGGGGCCGAATCGGAAACCGCGCAGGACTCAGCACGCGCCGAGCCCACCGCCAGCCCCACGGCCCAGGCCGACGCGGACACCGACGACACCATCGCACCCGTCGTGCTCACGTGGACCGGCATGCTCCGCGTGGTGCCCATCGAGAGCACGCCCGACGAGCTCGCGGCCAACCATCTGTTCGGCCGGTTCTCCGCCGATGAGGGCCGCCGGGTCGCGTTCAGCGACGCGGGCACAGGCACGGCGGGCGAGAGCGACACGATCGGGTACGGCGCGACCAGCCGGGACCTGCGCCTCACCGCACGCGCCGGCCAGCAGGTGCGCATCGACGCCGACCAAGGCTCGCTCCGCGGGCCCGCGCTCGCGGTGAACCTCGGCTCGGGCATCTCGATGATCCGCGGCGCGGGCGTCTTGGGCGCGGGCGATCGCGGGGCCGTCTCTTGGTCCGAGCAGGCCGACTTCATCTTCGCGACCGAGGGCGGCCCGCAGAACCCGACGATGACCTCGAACCTCGAGGCAGCGCTCTTCGCCGGCGACGTGCGCATCACCGATGGCAGCGGCGCGCTCGACGCCGACAGCGCCCGCGCGGCATTCGCCCCGCAACCCGACGGCACCACGTCGCTGTCGCGGCTCGACTGCGCCGGCAACGTCCGCGCACGCGACGCCAACGACGCCTCGCTCAGCGCGGGCCGACTCGCGGTGGACTTCACGGCCGTCGAGGGCCGGAGCGATCCCGAGCCGATCTTCGTCGCGGCACAGCAGGGCGTGGTCGCCCAGCAGCGCGACGCGCGGATCAGCGCGGCCAACCTCGAGGCGAGACTCGCCCGAGACGATGACGACCAGATCACGGTCTCATCGTTCTTCGCGCAGGGCGATGTCGATTTCCTCCGCGGCAGCGACCAGGTCTTCGCCCGCGCCCCCCAGCTCTCGGCCAACGTCTTCGCCCAGACCGCCAGACTCACGGGCGCGAACGCGCAGATCGGGCGGGGGCCGACAACGATCAGCGGCGAGCAGATCGCGCTCGACGGCCTCGGGCGAACCGTCGAAGTCTTCGGCCCCGGCACACTCACGCACATCGACGACCGCCCCGGCAACCAAGCCGAGCTCACCACGAGCTGGACGAGCGAGATGATGTTCGATGACATCGCCGGCATCGCCGACACCCGAGGCAACGTCGACGCGGTGCTCAATGCCCCGGGCGCACGCGACACGCTCGCGGCCGACCGACTCGTCATCACGCTCGCCCCGCGCGACGAGGACAGCGCGGCATCGAGCCAGACCGAGGCCCGCAACATCAAACCCAGCAGCGCCGACACGCGCGATGCCTCGCTCGGCGGCCGGCGTGTGCTCGGCGCCACGGCCTACGGCACGGCCGAGGGCATCGCCGGCGCCCGCCCCGCGACACTCGAGTCCCGCCGATACGCCCGCGATCTCGCGCAGGACCCCGCCGCCGAGGCCGCGGCCCGCGTCGAGCAGCTGGTCTTCCTCTCGGGCCAGGAGATCATCGCCGACAACACCACCGAGCGCCTCACCGTGCCGACCGCGGGCCAGCTGCTTGTGCTCGATCGGCGTGAGGACTCGAGCGCGAACGACAGGCAGGCCGAAGATCGCCGAGGCACCGCCCGCTTTGTCTGGAATGACGCCATGTCGATGGACCGCCCGAGCGGGCAGGTCCAGATGGACGGCGACGTCCGCCTCACCCACGACCGCGCCCGCGATCGCCAGCTCACCGATCTGGAGTGCCAGACGCTCATTGCCCGCCTGCGCGAATCGCCCGCGAGCACCGGTCGGCCGCTCGGCTCGTCGGGCGAGATCCGAGGCGAGCTGATCTCCGCGAACGCGCGCGGCGCGGTGTACGTCCAGTCCGGGGAGCGCGAGATCATCGCCGACGAGCTCGACTACAACGCCCAGCTGGGCACCGCCCTCGCGACGGCCGAGGCGGGCAATGTAGTCACCGCGTTCGACTCGAGAACGGGCGCGCCGGTCTCGGCCGAGCGCATCTTCTGGGATCTGATCGCCGACCGCATCGAGCTCCGCGGCTCGCGCGGCATCAGCAGCCCCGGACCTCGCTAACGAGAACTGCCCGCCCGCGAGCTTCCGGGATTATCGCTGGATCATCGCGGGATCATCGCGGCGTGATCACGACGTCATTGCGGGATCACGCAACACCAAGAACGATCAGGACGACGCGCGGTCGACGATGCGATACGCCTCGCGCTCGCCTCGGCCGCGCTGGGGGTAGTCCTTGCGGAGCGGGTGGGCGGGGAAGTCTTCCCACGTGAGGATGCGGCGAAGATCGGGGTGGTTGCGGAAGCGGATGCCGAACATGTCGAAGACCTCGCGCTCCATCCACTCGGCGCCGGGCCAGAGGTCGGTCACGGAGTCGAGGTACAGGGCCGGGTCCTCGTCGATGCCCTCGGTCGGGATCGAGGGGTCCAGGTGCGTCTTGACGAAGAAGCGCAGGTCGTGCTCGTGGCTGAGCAGGTTGTAGACGACCGCGAATCGGCCGATCGTGTCGGTAGGGTAGTTGAGGTAGTCGATGCCGCCCACGTCGGAGAGGAAGTTGTACGCGGCCTTGGGATCGTTCTTGAGGAACGTCATCACCGCGTGCAGGTCGCCCGGCTCGACGATCAGCGTCGACTGGCCCCGGAACTCCGTGGCGCGCAGCTTCGCGCCGGGGAACTCGGCCTTCACGAGCGCGAAGGTCGGGTGGTCGAGGTTCGGAGTCGGGGGTGCCTTAGCCATGCGTCGATGCCCTCCTGGACGCGGGTCGGCGTCCGCGGGTTGTGAGTCGTAGGAGTTTAGTCGGATGCCGGCTCGGCCGAGCGAGCTGCGGACCGGGCCGCCGAACACACGGCCTCGGCGTCCTCCGCCGCGGACTCCGGCCACGCCAGCAGCTCCGCACCGCCCTGTTCGGCAGCGAGCACCGCACGGATGATCGCGCCCGAGTCGATCTCCGACTCGGCCAGCGGGCACCGCATCGGCCCGCCCTGCACGTCCAGCCGGGCACCCGACGCGATCGCTACGCGCGACACGGGCGAGACCGCCTCCACCACCCGCTCGATGTGCTCGGGCGTCTGCGCGAGCATGTCGCCGGTCAGCAGCGCCCCCGGATCAAGCGCGATGCCGAAGAGCCCCTCCCAGCCTCGCTCGGCAGCACCGCGTAGAAAGATCAGGCACGCCTGTGGGTCGGCCACGACGTGCCGGGCGTGCGCGAGCACGCAGACCTCGCCGCCCGACGCCCGCAGCCCATCGGCGACGGACTCGCACCACGCCCAGAGCTGGTCCCAGCCGGCTTTGGTCCACGTCGCGAACTCTGGCATGCCGCCCGTCTGGGCGTTCCAGTCGCCGAGCCAGCCCGACCACACGATCGTCTTGCCGCCGGGCGAGACCTCCGGCGGCTCGCCCCCGAGCACGTTGCCCCCCCACCACTGCCAGTGCGAGTGCCCGTGTGCGTCAGAGGATCGGCCGGCGTGTGGATCAATGGTGTGCAAGCGCATCGCGCAAGAGTAGCGCCGCACGTCCGCCGCGGTTACACGCTGGCGCACCAGTTGGTGAGCGTCCGATAGTGCCTCTCCGCACAACGCGGGAGACCACGCAGTTCCCACCCCCAGTTCACGCACGCCGCGTGCCAGATGGAGACGCAAACAGTGCTCGCAGCCCCCACGGCGCCCACCGACGGCGCACCGAAGGGCGAGTTGCCGGAGGCAAGCTCGATTCCATCCATCGGCCGACTGACCAGGGAGCAGGTCGTCGACCGGATCATCCAGATCAACCCCACCGCGAGCATCGAGTTCCTCGCCGCGTTCGACGATCTGCCGCTGCGGCGCTACCTCGACCGCCTCGCGGACCTCTCCGGGCAACGCGGCCGATCGGCCGTGTGGGTCCGCCCCGCGGATCAGCACGCGATCTGTGCGCCCACGCCGGCGTGAGACGCGCGGACGCGGCTCCGCTTCGGATGCCGAAATAACGGTCCGGACGCATATGCCGACTTCAGTCGGCCCGGTCATGGTCCGATCTGACGGACATCCCGCGGGCGGATCTTCCGCCACGTTTGAGGCGGGCGTTCGTTCACGATCCATCCCCAGGCGACCTCAAGGCCGATCGGCACCCGGTCCGATAACGACCCATGCCCTCGGCAAGTCCGGAGCACGTCCCATGCCCAGCATGCACACCCAGACCACGACCGCACACCGGATTCCCGCCGCCCTCGCGGCTGTCGCGGGCCTCGCCCTGCTCTCGGGCTGCTCGCAGCACCAGAAGGCCCAGGCTGACGCCGACACCCAGAACGCCGCAACACCGGCAAATCAACCCGTCACCGACGACCAGCGGCAGTACGACCCTTACGCCCACTCGTCGACCAACCTCTCGGGCTCGGCGACGATCGCCGCCGCCCAGGACCCCTGGGCCCAGGACGCCAACCGCGCCAACGCGATGGACGTCTACCGCCGGGCCTTCAACTCCGAGGTGCCCGCCGGCCTGTCGGACTACAACCCGCCCGAGTCCTACAACATCAACCAGGTCACCTCGACCGACGTGGGCAGCGACTTCGACCCCGACATCGCTGCCGACGGCTCGTTCGTCGTCTTCGCATCCACCCAGCACCACCCCTCGGCCGACATCTACTTGAAGCGCGCCGACCGCAACGTCATCACCCAGCTCACCAGCGACGCCGGGCACGATGTCATGCCCGCGATCAGCCCCGATGGCACGCGGGTCGCGTTTGCCTCCAACCGCTCGGGCAACTGGGATCTCTACGTCGTCAGCCTCGACGGCGCCAAGCCCATCCTCATCACCAGCGACTCGGCCCACGAGCTCCACCCCTCGTGGAGCCCCGACGGCACGCGGCTGGTCTACTCCCGCCTCGGCACCAACTCGGGCCGATGGGAGCTCTGGGTCACCCACGTCGACAACCCCGCGCAGCGTTCCTTCGTGGGCTACGGCCTCTTCCCCGAGTGGAACCCCGTTGCCGGCACCGGCGACAACGGCGCCGACCGCATCGTCTTCCAACGCTCCCGCGAGCGCAACGACCGCTCCTTCGGCGTCTGGACCATCGACTTCGCCGACGACCGCTCGAGCAACCCGACCCTCATCGCCTCCTCCGGCGACCAGGCCCTCATCAACCCCACCTGGAGCCCCGACGGCCAGTTCGTGGTCTACGCCTCGGTGCCCAACCCCACCGAGTGGGCCGAGGGCGACCAGTACGCCCGCCCGGGCACCGCCGACCTGCGCATGGTCGACGCGTGGGGCCGGGGCAACATCAGCCTCACCGAGGGCAACTCCGTCGACATCATGCCGACCTGGGGCCCCAACAACCGTCTCTACTTCGTCTCAAACCGCGGCGGCCAAGAGAACCTCTGGTCCATGGACACCGCCCCCGCGGTGCTCGCGGCCCGCAACGAAATCCGCAGCGGAAACTCGGCCACAGCAAGCGTCCCGACCGACTAACTACAAGCGGACCTTCCCCGTGCCCCCGGGCGGACACGCCCGGGGCACGCTTTGACAACCCGCCCGCGCAGGATGCGCAGGCCGCCCCGGCAGGACGCCATGAAAAGTGCACAGACCATGCTCTCTCTCGCCCGGACCGCGTCGGCCCTGGGCGTCGCGGCGATCACGTCGGCCCTCTCGCTCGGACTGTCCGGCTGCGCCAACGAGCCCCGGCTCACGCCGCCCGCCGCCCTGATCGCGCCCTACGCGACCGACGCCGACGCCCTCTGGGCCGTCACGCCGGTCCGCAATGAGTCCGGCACCTCCGCCGCCGACGAGCTCCGCCTCGCCGACGCGATCGCGGCCGCCGCAGCCCAAACCCGCGGCGTCCGCTGCCTCCCGCTCAACCGCACCATCCAGGCGATGCGTGCCCTGGACATGCCGGAGGTCAACACACCCGCCCAAGCGCTGGCCCTCGCCGACGCGATGGGCGTCGACGCGATCCTCGTCGGCTCGACCACCGCCTACGACCCCTACGACCCGCCGACGATCGGCCTCTCGATCGCGCTCTTTGCGCGCACCAACATGTTCATCGACGCGGTGCCCGCCGGGGACTTCGACCCCGTCGCCTTCTCCGCGTCGCCGACCGACTCGGCAGGGCTCCCCGGCTCGACCTTCGGCTCGAGCCCACACTCGACCGCCGCAGTGCACCTGGACGCACGCAACCACCAGACGCTGATGGAACTCAAACGCTTCGCCGACGGTCGCCACGACCCGGCAGCCGCACTCGGTTGGCGAAGCTACACCGCGAGCATGGATCTGTACACGGACTTCGCTGCCCACCAGGCCGTGGGTGCCCTCCTCCGCGAGGAGTGGCTCCGCCTGGCAACAGCGTCGCGGGGACGAGCAACGGATCGTTAGGCCGCACCCTCGTTGGGTCGGCCTCAGAGCTGGACCACACGAGGACGCGCCGCGATGCCCCCCGAAGACCACGCGCCACACAACGCCCCTCGCGAGACGGACGCGACGCACGCCACGCCGTGCCGGACCGTCACGCTGGTGCGAGGCTGCCACCAGTGGCGTTTCACGTGCGATCGCAGCGACACGCGGGCCATGGCCGCGGCGGTCAGCCGCCTCGCGACGGACCCCACGTCGCCCCTGGACCGCATCGACGCCGCCCTGGTGCGTCGCCAGCTCGACCAAGACGACATCGCGGGCACCGCCGCGGGCCTCGCCCGCACCGCCGATTGCGACCGGATGGTCACGGCCGGCATCCGCCCGTTGCCCCGCGACCTCGACACACGCGAATAGACACGCGTCGGCCCCCCGCCGACTTGCCCTTTGGAGCCCACCATGTCCACGCTTCCGCTGACACAAGCCTTCGCCAGCTACCTCACCGATGAGCGACATTTCTCGCCCTACACCGCCCGCTGCTACGGCGCGGACCTCCGCCAGTTCTGCGAGTACCTCACCGCCGAGCACAACATCACCGCCGACGAGGCCGCCGAAGCCAAGGCCTTCGACCGCTATAACGACCCGGCGAACACCCCCAGCGAGGCGATCGCCGGCTCGATCGGGCCCAAGACCCTCACCGACCTGATCTGCGCCGCCGACGCGGAGTTCATCCGCGGATTCCTGGCGCACCTGGCCGAGCAGAACTACTCCCCCGCGACCATGGCCCGCAAGATCGCGACGCTTCGCTCCTTCTACAAGTGGGCCGAGCGTCGCAACATCGCCGCGGGCAACCCGATGACGCTCATCCGCACGCCCCGCCAGTCCAAGCGGCTGCCCAAGGCGATCAGCGTGGAGCAGATCGAGCAACTGCTCTCATGCCCGCCCAACAACGACGTGCTCGGCACCCGCGACCGCGCGATGCTCGAGACGCTCTACTCCACGGGCATCCGAGTCTCGGAGCTCGTGGGCCTCAACGCCAGCGACCTCGACGCCGCCGGCGAGGCGATGCACGTCCGCGGCAAGGGCAAGAAGGAACGCCTCGTGCCCCTGGGCTCGCACGCGCTTGCCGCGATCAAGCGCTACGTCGACTTCGTCCGCAACGACGCCCGCTACGCCCGCCACTGGCAGGGCACCGAGGCCGACGCGCCGCTGTTCCTCAACAAGCACGGCGAGCGCCTCTCCTCGCGCTCGGTCCGCCGCAAGCTCGACAAGTACCTCAAGCAGGTCGGCCTCGATCCCTCGATCAGCCCGCACACGCTCCGC
>CAYQAD010000052.1:0-2980 GCA_964415125.1 uncultured Phycisphaeraceae bacterium
GCAGATCGCTCACGCCGTGGGTCATCGAGATCACATACGACCGCACCGCGTCGGCGTCGATCGCCACCGCCTCGGCGACGACACGAAGCGTGCCCAGCAGCTCCTCGGCGTCTTCACTCAGCGTCGCGTTCACCGGAAGCAAAGGCCGCGCGTGCCCAAGCTCCCGACGCAGCAACGCGACCCGCTCCGCCTCGCCCAGCCCGGCATAGTCCGCCTCGACCCCCGCCAGCGCAAGCATCTCCGCCACCACGCGCTCGTGCACGCCGCTGTGCTGACGAACATCCAGCGTCGCCAGGTGCAGCCCGAACGCACGCGCCCGCACGATCGCGTCCGCAAGCCGCCCCTGCTCGCCCACCTCCGCGAGCCCCGCCGCCGCGAGCGTCCGGCGGATCAGCAGCAGATCCTCGAGCAACATCGCCGCGCTGTACGACGCATCGGCCGCGAGCCGCGACCGCATCTGAAACAGCCGCAGCCGAATCGGCTCGAACCGCCGATGCTCAAACTCCGGGCCCGTCAGGCCCCAATGCTCGTCCCGCTCGATCGCCTCCATCAGCTCCGGCGCGATCTCCACGCGACGCGTGCTGACCGTCAGCTCGTCCTGCAGCGTCGCCAGCTCCGCATCCCAGAGCCGCCGAGCTTCATCACGCATCATCGCGAGCGTCCGCCGCGTCACGTCCGCCGTCACACGCGGGTTGCCGTCGCGGTCGCCGCCGATCCAGCTCCGATACCGAAGCATCGCCGGCAGATCGCACAGCACGATGTCCGACTGCTCCGCCCCAAGCGCCCGCCGCGCCGCCGACGCCGCATCCCGCGCAAGCCTCGGCACCGTCTGCCAGATCGTCGTCCGCAAGAAGTACAACCCGTTGCGAACCTCATCGGGCACATCGAGCCGACGCGACCGCACGTCATCGGTCGCGAGCAACAGCGACACCACGCGCTCCAGCCGACCCTCGATCGACGCCCGCTCCGCACCCGTCAGCGACCCATCGCGCAGCGCCACGACCGACTCGGCAACGTCGAGCTGCTTCTCGAGCACCGTCCGCCGCCGCGCCTCGGTCGGATGGGCCGTCAGCGTGGGCTGCACGTCGAGTCGGCCGATCAGCTCGCGGATCCTCGGCCCGTCCCAACCCGCCTCAACCAGTCGCTCGAACGCACCATCGAGCGACTCGGCACGCGCCGGCCCCTCCGCGCTGGCACGCTCGCGCTCGCGGTTCACACGCACGATGTTCAGCTGCTCGGCCTTGTTCAGCAGGTGAAACCGAGCCGTCGCCAGCCGGACCACCCGCGCAAGCTCATCGAGCGAGAGCCCCGCCATCTCCGCCGCCACCGCATCGAGCGCCGCATCGCCGCCGTCACCGCGCAGCTCGACCAGAGATCGGCACCGAGCCCACGCATCGGCGAGCCCTCCGCCCGAAGCCGCAGCCGAAAACGCACGGTCCAGCGCCAGACGATCAGGCTCAAACACGACCCGCTCCCCTCATCCGCAGCCCCATGCCGAGGCAGAGGCCGCGTCATTCTGGTTCAGACATAAAACGGTGCGGAAGGGATTCGAACCCCCGATGACCCAAAGGGCCATACCGGATTTCAAGTCCGGCGCATTCAACCGCTCTGCCACCGCACCAACACACGCCGCCAGAGCACTCGCCCCGTGCCGCGAGCACCATCCTAGAACCGCCTAGAACCGCGCGTCGCCAGCCGCACCCACCAGCTCCCCCTCACCGATCAGCCGCACCATGCCGTCCGCCGTGCGCAGCGCAAGCCGACCGTCGGGCGCGATGCCCGCAAGCTCGCCCTCGAGCGCCGACCCATCGCCGCGCCGAAGCACAATCGCCCCATCGAGCCCGTGCAGCCGATCGAGCACGCCCGCCATCTCCCCAGCATCCATCTCCGCCCCCGCCGATCGCAGCACGGGTGCCACCGCCGAGAGCACCGCCGCAGCAAGCTCCGAAACGTCAACGCCCCGGCCGCACACCGACGCCAGACCGATCGCGCCCGACGCCACATCGCCCGGCAGCGACGCCGACACGTCGTTGTTCACATTCATCCCGATCCCAACCACCAGCACGTGCCCATCGCCCACCACCCGGCGCTCGCACAACACACCCGCCAGCTTCCGCCCATCAACAAGCACATCGTTCGGCCACTTCACCGCCGCCCGCGCGCGCGGCTCACCACCAACCGCGCCTTCATCCCCGCCGCCAGCCCTGCCGCCAACCACATCATCGACCACACCGCACACCGCAAGCCCAAGCCGCAGCGCCAGCGCCCCGCCGATCGGCCCATCGCTCGCCACCCCAACGCTCATCCAAAGCCCGCCCTCGGGCGACGCCCACACGCGCCCGCGTCGCCCCCGCCCGCCCGTCTGCACACGCGACACCACCGCCATCGGCAACGCCGCGCCGCCCGCCACACGCCGGACCAGCTCGTCGCTCGTCGAGTCCACACTGTCCAACGAAACAAGACGCACGCCCGGCAGCCCCGGCTGCACCGTCAGCGAGCCCGGCCGGCCCGCACGATGTACCACGTCCCGATCACGCCGAGCACCACCGCGCCCACCGCCGCGACCATCGGCACGCCACGCGCCAGCATCAGCCACACGCTCACGCCGATCGACACCCACATCGCCGCCAGCGAGACCACCACCGCACGCATCGGCATCGCCACGCCCGGCTCGAGGTACCGCAAGAACGGCCCGAAGAAACGGTTGCGAACCAAACGCCGCTCAAGCCACGGACAACTCCGCGCAAAGCACCACGACGCCACGATCAGGAACACCGTCGTCGGCAGCCCCGGCACCACCGCACCAAGCGCCGCCAAGCCCACGTTCACCACGCCCAGCGTCGCCAGCGCCCACCGACCGATCCCGCGACGCCGCACCACATCCGAATCCCGCGACTCGATCGCGTCGGCAGCAGCGGGCATCGGGCGGGCAATCTGCGTCACGGGCACTCCTGCAACAAGCATGGCCATCTCGTCGGCC
>CAYQAD010000052.1:3080-12044 GCA_964415125.1 uncultured Phycisphaeraceae bacterium
CCCATCCCGCCACCCCAGTTGAGACCCAATCTCAACAAGCGACAGGCCGCCTTCCCCGCTTCGGCTGGCACTTCGGGCACGCAAAGCACATCCGCGCCCCCACCTCCCACGCCTTGATCCGCCCCTCGCACCGCGGGCACCGCTCCTTCTTATAGACGTACACCCGCTGATCAGCCTTCATCCGCCCCCTCGGCACGCCCACGGCCGCCGGGTCCGTCGTGATGATCCGGTTGTACTTCACGCCAACCTTCAGCATCTCGCACACCGCCGACCACAACCGATCGAACTCCTCAGCCGCGAGCGACGTCCCGACCCGCTCCGGATGGATCCCCGCAATGAACAACGCCTCGGCCCGGAAGATGTTGCCAACCCCGGCGATCACGGACTGATCCAGCAGCATCCGCCCCACCGCCGCCCGGCTGCCCATCACCCGCGCCCGCGCCGCCTCCACATCCACGTCATCCCGCAGCGGGTCCTCGCCCAGACGCGCCGCGATCGCGTCGCGCCCCGACTCGTCCATCACCTCGCACGCCGTCGGCCCATTCAGATCAAACGCCCGCTCATCCCCCACCACCCGCATCCGCACCGCCCCACGCGGCTCGGGCACCGACCCATCCTCACCAACCCGGTGCCGACGAAACTTGCCATACAGCCCCAGATGCACATGCACCACATCGCCCGAGTCCCACCAATAAAACAGGTGCTTCCCATACGCCTCGACCCGCGCAAGTGACCGCCCATCGACCGCCGCCGCCCCGTCCGCAAACCGCCCCTGCGGCGAGCTCACCGCAAGCCGCTGCCCCACATAGTCCCGCGTGTGATCCCGCGCCAACCGATGAATCGTGTGTCCCTCAGGCATAGACCCCGACGGTAGCCCGCCCCCAGTTATCGGCCCGTCCCAACACCCCATCCCCGCGGCGCGTGGCCCCGTCGATCCCACCCCAAGTTCTCTTGTTGCCCCCACCCTGATCAGGTACGCTTTTCCCCGTCCACCCGCGAAAAACGCAGGCTGCCGATCCGGCAGCGCCCAGGAGAAGAGACCAATGACCAAGACCACCCCCGCCGCCGCCCGCTGGGCGACCTACGCCGCCGCCGCCAGCGCCGCGGGCCTCGCCTCCAGCGCCGACGCCGCGATCGTCTACTCGGGCGACCAGGACATCCTCATCCCCCAGTTCAACTCCTTCAACCTCAACCTCGACGGCGACGCCTACTACGACATCCTCCTCAAGAACTACGTCTTCGGCGGCAACTACCAGGGCGCCACCGTCAACTACTTCCCCGGCAAGGTCGTCGGCTTCACCACGGGCCTCAACTACGCCACCGCGCTCTCGGCCGGCTTCACCATTGACGCCGCCGCAACCGCAGGCGGCCCCTTCGCCGTCTCCCTCGCCTACGGCAACAACCCCGACTCCCAGTTCGACCACACCGCCGGCGCATTCATCGGACTCGAGTTCCCCATCGCCGGCGTCAGCCACTTCGGCTGGATCCGCGTCTCCATCGACAACTCCGCCGGCACCTTCATCGTCAACGACTGGGCCTACAACGACACACCCGGCGGCTCCATCGTCACCGGCCAGATCCCCGCCCCCGGCTCGCTCGGCCTCCTCGCCGCCGGCGCACTCGGCGTGAACACACTCCGCAAGCGCCGCAAGGCCTAAGCGACGCCGCCCCGCAACATCCAGCGCCGATCGCACCCAAAATCGAACGCAATCCCAAGCCCCGGGCCCACACCAGTTGGCCCGGGGCGTTTACTTGGCCGATCATCACCTGCACCATCGCCGCAAACACGACCGCAAACATGACCGCCCACACGCCGCCACCCCAACGACAACGCGATACCTCGCGCCCCAAGCGCGTACTGCTCATCGGGTGGGACGCCGCCGACTGGCAGCTCATCAACCCCCTCATCGCCCAAGGCCACATGCCCACCCTCGCACGCATGATCCAGCGAGGCGTCTCGGGCAACCTCGCCTCCATGCAGCCCATGCTCTCCCCGCTGCTCTGGAACTCCATCGCCACCGGCAAGCGCCCATATCAGCACGGCGTCCACGGCTTCA
This sequence comes from uncultured Phycisphaeraceae bacterium, assembly GCA_964415125.1. Classification (GTDB taxonomy): domain Bacteria; phylum Planctomycetota; class Phycisphaerae; order Phycisphaerales; family UBA1924; genus CAYQAD01. The sequence goes on from CAYQAD010000052.1 coordinate 5,138, forward strand.
CCGAGCCCGATCCAAACGCCACCGTCGTCCGACCAGTCTCCAGCACCTCCCGAACCTGCAAGGCGCTCTGGAACATCGCCACCCAAGTCGGCCTCCGCACGCACGTCGTCGGCTGGTACGCATCCCATCCCGCCGAGCCCATCCTCGGCACCATGGTCTCCAACCAGTTCGAGCACGTCCGCCTCGAGCCCGACGGCTCACCCTCCGCCCCCGCACCCATGGGCGTCCACCCACCCTCCGAGACCGACCACCTCGCAACACTCCGCGTCGCCCCCGCCGAGATCGACGCCTCGGCCGTCCTCCCCTTCATCCCCGATGCCGCCAAGCTCGCGCAGCGCAACGAGGGCAAGCACGTCGGCGCGCTCCGCCAACTCATCGCGCAGACCGCGACCATCCACGCCGTCAGCACCGACCTGCTCGCCCGCAACGACTGGGACCTCGCCTGCCTCTACTACGAGGGCATCGACCGCTTCAAGCACGAGTTCATGGACTACCACCCGCCCAAGCTCCAGGGCGTATCCGACGAAGACTTCAACACCTACCAGCACTGCGTCAACGGCGCCTACCGCTTCCACGACATGCTCCTCGAAACACTGCTCACCATCGCGGGCGCCAACGACGAGCAATCAAGCGACACCGCCGTCATCCTCATCTCCGACCACGGCTACCTCTCGGGCCCCCACCGCCCCACGCCCGAACAGGCCGCCGCCAACCCCGCCGCCTGCCACCGCCCCTTCGGCGTCTTCTGCGCGCAGGGCCCGGGCTTCGCCGCCGGCGCGCGCCTCTTCGGCGCCTCACTCCTCGACATCGCCCCCACCATCCTCGACCTGCTCGGCCTCCCGCCCGCCCTCGACATGCCGGGCCGAGTCCTCTCCGAAGTGCTCACCACACCCGAGCCCATCGAACGCATCACCTCATGGGAGGGCATCGGCGCGCCCGACGGCTCCGACGCCGGCATGCACCCCGCCGGCCTCCGACTCGACCCCGTCGAGTCGCAAGAAGCCCTCGCCCAGCTCGTCGAGCTCGGCTACATCGAAGCCCCAACCGAGGACGCCGAGAAGACCGTCCGCGACACCATCGCCGTCAACCGCATCACACTCGCCGAGTCGCAGATGGACGCCGCCCAGCCGCAGCGCACGCTCGAAACGCTCAGCCAGCTCGACCCGCCCTACGACACCCAGCCCAACGCCCGCATGGTCCGCATCACCGCCCTCATGGCCCTCGACCGCCGCGCCGACGCCCGCGCCGAGATCGCCGCACTCCGCAGCCAACTCCCTCCCGAGCACCGCAGCGCCCCCCGCCTCGACCTCATGCTCGGCACCATCGAGCTCGCCGACAAAAACACCGACCACGCCCTCGCCATCCTCGACCGCCTCGCCAAGGACCACCCCACCATGGCGGGCCTGCAATCACGCCTCGGCGCGGTGCTCCACGAGGTCGGCCAGTTCGAGCGCGCCGCCACCGCCTTTCGCGCCGCACTCGCCGAGAACCACGACGACGTCAAGGCCCGCGTCGGCCTGGCGCGCACGCACCTCCGCACGGGCAACCCGGGCGCCGCCCTCGACGAAGCAATGACCGCCGCCGAGCTCATCCACAACCTCCCCGGCGCACACCACGTCATCGGCGAGTCGCTGCTCGAGCTCGGCCGCCCCGCCGACGCCGTCCAGGCCCTCACCCTCGCGCTCAGGCAGGCCCCCCAGTACGCCCGCGCCAAGCGCGCCCTCATCCGCGCCCACCGCGCCCTCGATCAGCACGCCCACGCCGACACGCTCGAAGCCGAGCTCATCGCCGCCGGCGAGCCGATCGACCGCCGCCCACCCACCTGACCGCACATCAATCCGGCCACGCCAGCGCCGCATCCTCCAGATACACCCGCGTCATCGCGCCCTCCCGCCGCTGCCGCGTCGCCTCCAGCCGAAGCTCCACCATCCGCCCCGGCTGCTCGCCGACGCGCACCACATGCTCGCCCTCAAGAAACGTGTGCGCACGCACCACGCGCCCGCTCCACCGCTTTGTGTACACAACCTCGCCGCTCGCCGCGTGCACGACCTGCACCACCGGCTCCTCGGTGCCCACCACCTCGATCGTCGGCAGATGCGCCACCGGCGTCCGCCCGTACATCTCGTCCTGGTGCACCGTGATCGGCCACATCGGGTACTGGTCGCCCAGGTCCGCCACCCGCCCCGCGCCCGACCCGGGCACCCGCCGAGGCCAGCACTCAAGCGTCATCGTCCGCGAGTCGGTGTCGAACCGCACGACCCCGAACCCCTCCGCGAGCCCGTCGAGCGTCGACGCCTCGCCCGCCACCGGCTCGCGCGTCGCGTTCGCGTACGCCAGCATCGAGACCCTGTTGCCAAACCCATCAACAAAGTCCCCGAGCAGCGGGTCCGCGTCATCGCCCCGCACCCGCGGCGACGTCGGCTCCCAACGCCGGGCCCACACGTTCATGATCGCCGGCGACGCGAACGCCACGCCCGCATCGCGAAAGTCGTTCACACCAAGATGCGCCACCGCCGGCAGGTGCTGATCGCCGCACAGCATCACCGCGAACGACGACCGGATCGCCTCGAGCGCCCGGTCCCGCCCGCGCTGAGGCCAGCCGTTCGAGTCGAAGTCCATCACATACACCTCGCCCGCGTCCGCATCAAACGCCGCACCGCCGGGCCCGACCCAGGGCCCGCTCCGCTGCCCGATGTGCGCGAAGATCGTCTGCGACACCACCGCCTTCATCTCCGCGCCCGACCAGTCCCGCCCCCACGCACGCAAAAACGCCAGCTGCCGATCACCAAGCAACACCGCCTCGGGCACATCCACCAGCCGCGGATCGAACGCCTGCTCACGCGTCACCAGATCGGGCCGACCCGCCTTGCCCTCGATCGCCGCGAGCGCACCCAACGGCCCGGTCTTGAACTTCCGATCCTCGATGATCGCAAAGTCCACCCGCCCCACACGCATCGACGTGTAATACACCCCGATCCCCTGCCCGATCGGCGTCGGGTCGTAGGCATCGGGTAGGTGCCACGTCTGCGCAAGCTCCACGCTCCGCACGTACGCCGGGTCCTGCAAGTACCCGCCGTCGTCCCCGCCGGGCCGGCGCGATCGCGCCCCGCCCTCGCCCCACAGATTCCCCTGCCCCACGTCGTGGTCATCAGGGATCGTCACCGTCGGCCGATCGCGCATCACCTCGTGGAACTGCCGCCCAAACGCGAGCCACGACTGCAAGTGATGCCGATGGTCGTACACCTGGTCGCCCGCGAACACCAGCACATCCGGATCGATCGCGAGCAGCCCCTCCACGATGTCCTCGCGAGGCCCGCGATCCTCATTCGAGTTGCAACTCAAGAGTCCAACAACGATCTCCGACTGGTCCACCGGATCGCGCCGCACCACGCCGTCGTAGATCGCCTGCCCGTCCCCCGCGACCACGCGGTACCGCCAGTCCCGCGACGCGTCCCACCCCTCCACGCGAAACCGCGCACCCCACCGCGACAGGTCCGCCTGAGGCCCGCCGATCGGCGTCTCATCCACCACCACGCGCGACACCTCGCGCCACCCGCCATCCCGTTGCACCTTCAGCACCACGTCCCGCCCGACACCATCGGCCAGCGGGTACAGCTGCGCCGTCATCTTCAGCACCGCGTCATCGACGCCACCGCGCGTGTCGACCGTGTACAGCGTGAAGCAAATCGCCTCCGACGCCGGCCGATCCAGGTCAAGCCAGTCGCGCTCGGCCGGTTCAGCAGCCGACAACGACGCCGCCCGCCCGACGCCCGGCATGGCAAGCAGCACCAACACCAAAGTCCACACACACGAAGTTCTGCACGTCATGCGCCGAGCGTACCGATCACGCCCACGCCCGAGTGCCCGCCCCCGCGCCCCGCGATACACGCAAGCAACGCCCCGACCACGACGCCGAGGATCGCCCCGTCACCGATCAAGCAGCGCCACATCCTCGGGCCCAGCCCAGCCGCCGCCGAGCGCCGTGTACAGGTCCACGAGTCGCAGCAGCGCATCGCGCTCCGCCGTCACGACGCTCCGCTCAATCGCAAGCCGCGCCCGCCGCGCCTCGGTCACATCGAGAAAGTCCACCCGGCCGGCCGTGTACCGAGCCACCGAGAGCTCCTCCGCGTCCCGCGCCGAAGCCTCCGCCTCCACAAGCCGCGTCACGCGCTCCTCCGCACGAATCCGCCGCATGCTCGCCGTCTCGACCTCCGCCAGCGCACCGATCACCGCACCCCGAAGCCCGAGCAGCGCCCGCCGCTGGTCGCTCTCCGCCTGGTTCACCCGGCTCTCGATCCGCCCGCCCTCAAAGATCGGCACCGAGATCGAGGGCCCCGCCGAGAGCACGAACGCCTCCGGATTCACAACATCCCCCGCGTCCGGCCCTTGCAGCGCGATCGACCCCGACAGCGACACCCGCGGGTACCGCTCGGCCTCGGCCGCACCGATCCGCGCCGTCGCCGCCGCAACCGCCCGCTCCGCACGCCGAAGGTCCGGCCGCCGAAGCAGCAACTCGGCGGGCACGCCCAACCCGGGCACCACGTCCCGCCGAGGCAACCCCGCCACACCAACCTCCACCGACCCCGGCGCCACGCCCATCAACACCGCGATCCGAAGCTCCGCCTCCCGCCGATCGGCGCGCAGCCCGGGCAGCAAGGCCCGATTCGCCTCGAGCTCACGCCGCGCCCGCGCCACATCCAAGTCATCCCCAAACCCCGCCCGCGCCCGCGCCTCGGCGATCGCCACCGCATCACGATCCGTCGCGATCGTCGACTCCACCACCGCCACCTGCGCATCGATCGAACGCGCAAGCACCACCTCCCGCGCGATCTCCGCCGCCAGCGACACCCGGCTCGCCCGCAAGTCCTCCACCGCGAAGTCGATCTCCGCGTCCGCCGCTTCCACCAGCCGCCCGACACGCCCCCAAAGGTCGACCTCCCACCCCGCGACCACGCCGAGCGAGTACACGTCGAACCCCTCACCACCCGGCGGCCCGAGCAGCGCGAACGACTCGTCCCCCGTCTCCGTCCGCGTGTACGACCCCGCCGCATCGAGCGCGGGCAGCCGATCCGCGTTGGCAATCCCCCGCCGAGCCCGCGCCGCCACCACACGCTCCCGCGCCTCGGCAAGCGTCAGGCTCGACGCCATCGCCCGATCAATCAGACCGACCAACTCCTCATCGCCCAGATGCTCCCACCACCGCGCGATGTCGACCGACCCGCCATCCCCCACGCCGACCCCCACGCCACCCCCGACAGCCGTCCCCGACCACGCCTCCGGCGCAAGCGACGCCGCCTCCACCGGCACATAGTCGGGACCCACCGAGCACCCACCCAGCGCAAGCACCACCGCGCACGCCGACACGCCCGCAACCAATCGACCGCGCCGCATCACGCCCCACCCCCGTTCTTGCCGGCACCCGCATCCCCGCCGCGCGCGCCGCCACCCACGAACGGCTCGGCCTCGATGTACACATCGAACTGCTGCCCCACACCCACCGACTCGAACCCATCGCCCAGCGAATACACAACCTGCAGCACCCGCGTGTCCACAAGCTCGCTCGTCCGCCCCGAAAGCGTCCGCTTCGGCACGACCAAAGGCTCGACATGCACCAACTCAAGCGGCACCCGCACGCCCGCCTCACCCCGCGGCGACGCCCACGCCGACGCACCACGATCAAACCTCGGCATGTCCACCTCATCGATCTCGACCCGCAAGTGCCGCGGCCCGCCACGACCGAGCACCACGAGCCCCTCCGTCGGCACCGACGCCGGCGCAAACTCGCCCGCGCGAACATTCACCTGCAACACCTCACCATCCACCGGGCTCGCCACCGTGAGCAGCGCAAGGTCGGCCGCCGCACGCGCCACATCCCGCCGAGCACGCTCGACCTCCGCGAGCGCGGCGACAAGCACCGGCCCATCCGCATCACCATCGACATACCGCGACAGCTCAGCCCGCGCCTCGCGCACGCGCGCCTCGGCCTGCGTCACGCCCGCCACCGCCGTCGCCCGACGCGCCCGCGCCTGCTCGACCGCAAACCGCCGCCGATCAACCTCCTCCGCAGAGATCGCCCGCGCATCACTCACCGACCGCGCGATCCGAAGCAGGTTCTCCCGATCCGCCAGGTCCGCGTCCGCCACCGACACCTGCGCCTCGGCCGAAAGCAGCGCCGCCTCCGCCGACGCCACCGCCGCCTCAAGAGGCCCGACCTCCGACCGAAGCGACACCACCTCCTCCTCCGCAACACGCACCCGCGTCTCGCGCAGCGCAACCTCGGCCTCGGCGCGAGACCGCTCCACCACAAAGAGCACATCGCCCACCGACACCCGATCACCCACCGACACGCCGACCGACTCGACCACGCCCGACGTGTGCGCGGCGATCGCGATCGGCTCCCCCGCGGGCTCGCTCACACCGATCGCGCCGATGTACGACGCCCCATCGGCCGAGCCACCTTGCGTTGCAGCCCCAACCGACGACGCGCCCGCCGACGGAGCCGTCGTCGGCTGCCGCGGCGGCACCTCGTCCCTCGTCACCGGCCGGTTCTCAACGACAAATCCAACACCCGCCACCAGCGCCGCCGCGCCAACCACCGGCAACGACCACGTGAGCACCTTCGAACGACCCGCCATCACGCACCATCCTTTCCAAGTCCAGCAACGCCCCGCTCGTCCGTCCGCTCGATCACACCGTCGGCCATGTGGCTGATCCGGTCGGCAAACTCAAAGATCCGGTTGTCGTGCGTCACCACGATCACCGACCGGTCGCCCGCCAGCGCCACATCACGCAGCAACTCCATCACCGTGTGCCCCGACGCCGCATCGAGCGACGCGGTCGGCTCATCGCAGATCAGCAAGCTCGGCTCGTGCACCAGCGCCCGCGCGATCGCCACCCGCTGCTGCTG
>CAYQAD010000053.1:0-11960 GCA_964415125.1 uncultured Phycisphaeraceae bacterium
GAATCCGGTGCGGGCCGGACCCTGACCTGGGTCGACCCCTACCATGACCTCCCACCCACCGGGCACGCCCAGCTGGTGCGGACGGGTCGGCTCGAAGATCGAGCAGGCACCCGCCCTGACCCTGCCCTGACCCGGCCCTGACCCTGTCAAGAAACGCGCCCGGGCATCCTGCGACCAACAGAAAGACCTCTTACATGCCAAGCGACTCTTCTGAACCGAATCGCGTCGAGCTCGATCCCGCGGACAGCATCTCGTCGATTGGCGACGCCGAGGCCTCGGCCCCGCCGGAGCGGCGCGAGCAGCAGCGCGTCGATGATCCCGACGTGCAGAGCACGATCAACGAGCTGATCGACCGCGTCGGCGGCGATTCGGGGTCGTTCGACGGTCGGCTGATGCGCGAGATGCTCACCGCGAGCCTCAAGCTCGTGCCCGATGGGCGTGCGACCGGCGAGCTCAAGCTCATGACCGCGGCCGTCAAGGAGTTGCGGTACGCGTACCGCGTCTTCGGGCAATATCCCGAGCCGCACAAGTGCACGATCTTCGGCTCGGCGCGCACGCCCGAGGATCACCCCGACTACCACGTCACCGTCAACTTCAGCCGCATGATGAAAGAGGCCGGCTGGATGATCATCACCGGCGCGGGCGACGGCATCATGAAGGCCGGGCACGAGGGGCCCGGGCGCGACTCGTCGTTCGGCGTCGCGATCCGCCTGCCTTTCGAGACGACCGCCAACGATGTGATCGACGGCGACAAGAAGCTCATCCACTTCCGGTACTTCTTCACACGCAAGCTCATGTTCCTGAGCCAGTCCGAGGCGGTCGTGCTCTGCCCGGGCGGATTCGGCACGATGGACGAGGCGTACGAGACGCTCACGCTCGTGCAGACCGGCAAGGCGTCGATGATCCCGATCGTCCTGCTGGAGGGGGAGGCGGGGTACTGGGACGCGTTCCGCGACTTCTGCGAGAACGTGCTGCTCAAGCGCGGGCTGATCTCGCCGGAAGACCTGAGCCTCTACCACTTCGCAAAGACGCCCGAAGAGGCACGGGACCACATCCTGCACTTCTATCGCAATTACCACTCGTCGCGGTACGTGCGCGACGACCTGGTCATCCGCCTCAAGCATCGCCTCAAGAAAGAGGACGTCGAGCGGCTGAGCGAGAAGTACGCGGTGCTCATCAAGGCGGGCACGATGCACCAGCGGGCGGCCTACGACGTCGAGACCGACCACCTCGACCTGCCCCGCCTGTGCTTCACGCACACGCGCCGCGCGTTCGGGCTCGTGCGCCAGCTCATCCAGGACATCAACGACTGCGACCCCGCGTAGACGGTGACCCATGCGAATCGGCCGCCTTGCCATCTCGATGATCGTGCTCGGCGCGGCTGCCGGGTTGGTCGCGTGCGGCGGCTCGGCGGATGTCGACACGTCTGGCGACGCAGCAGCGGCGGATGATCCCGCCTCGGCGGCGGCGCCCGCGGTCGTCGGTCGCCGGACGGGTCTCGAGACGCAGTGGTGGGTCGTGGGCGACACGATCGGGATGGTGTCGGCGATCGCGCCGCTGCCCGCGTCGCCGCTCGATGACGACGCGGCCCGACGCCTCGCAGCGGCCGGCGTGCGGATCCGCACGGTCGAGATCGCGGCGCTCGACGGGCTGCGATCAGAGGTTGAGCCCATCGGTGGGCCCGACATGCGCCAGTGGTTGGGCGTGGTCACCGAGTGGCGCGAGCTGGCGGCCGGCCCGCGGCGGCGCGTGCTCGACGCGGGCGAGGGCGCGACACTCGCGCGCGGCGTGCCGAGAATCGCGGCGCGATGCTACCCGCTGCCGGGCAACAAGCCGGGCGCTGTTCGCCTGCGCATGGAGCTGGTGGTCGAGGCGGCGGGCGTGGGGCGTGTTGTCGCTGCGTGGTCGGCCGAGCCGGGCGTGGCGTATGTGGTCATCCCCGAGCGGCCCGGCACCGATTGGGACGAGCTGCTCGCCCAGGATCGGCCCGAGTCCGAGGTCGAGGCGCGGATCCCGACGAACGATGAGTCTCAGATCGGGCCGCGCCCACCAACGGTGGACACCATCGGCGAGGCGGTGCTGATCGCGGGGGATCGCCGGGCGCTGCTCGTGCTTCGGCCCCACGTGCCCGACGGCTTCGGCCTGCTGCCCCGATAGGGCGCCGCACGGGGCCCACCTCGGTCCGGCTGCTGTCCCAAAGCGGCGCGGCCCCTACCATCTCGGCCCATGGAGCTTGTGATCGCTATCGCGTTGATGCTCGCTGGTCTTGTCCTTCTTGTGAAGGGCGCGGACTGGCTGATCCTCGGCGCAGCCGATCTGGCTCGGTTGCTCGGCGTGCCCACGATCGTCGTCGGTCTCACGGTGGTCGCCTTCGGCACGAGCGCCCCGGAGCTGGCGGCGGGCATCGGCGCGGCGCTGAGCGGCCACCCCGAGCTGAACATCGGCAACGTCGTCGGCTCGAACATCGCCAACGTCGGGCTGATCCTCGGCGTCGCGGCGCTGGTGTGCTCCGTGCCCGTCACCGCGAGCGTGGTGCGCAAGGACGTGGCGATCATGATCCTCGTCTCGCTCGTGGGCGTGGGCGTCCTCATCGGCGGGCGGGTCGCGCGGTGGGAGGGGCTGATACTCGTCGCGGGCATCATCTCCTATCTGCTGTGGCAGTACCGGGCGGCCCGTGCCGAGCGCGGCGAGGCGGGCGATTTGCTCCAGAAAGAAGTCGAGGACCAGCTCGGCACCGGGGGCACGCCGCGCGGGCCGGTGGTCTGCATCGTGCTGGTCGTGGTTGGCGTGCTGGCGCTCACGGGCGGCTCGGCGCTGCTTGTCGAGGGCGCGACGCGCACCGCGACGATCATGGGCGTGAGCGAGTACATCATCGGGCTGCTCGCGGTCGCGTTCGGCACGAGCGTGCCCGAGCTGGCGACCTCGATCCGCGCGGTGACGCGGGGCGAGTCGGACCTAGCGGTCGGCAACGTGATCGGCTCGAACGTCTTCAACATCCTCTGCGTGCTGGGCATCACGTCGCTGATCACGCCGATCAGCGCGCCGCCCGGCGAGCTGGTGCGTGATCTGGCGGTCATGCTCGCGATGGCGCTGGCGTGTGTTCCGATCCTCGGGCGCGGCGGGCGGATCTCGCGCGGCGAGGGCCTGCTGCTCGTCGCGGCGTACCTGGGGTACGTGCTGTGGGTGGCGATCGCGGGCTCGGGCGGCGGGGGCTGACGGGGCGGGAGTCACGGGATCAGGGGTGACGGGGCGGGGGTGACAGGCCCCGGGGTGACGGGCGGGGGTGACAGGCGCGTGTGACGGGCGGGTATGAGGTTTGGAGGGGCGCGGCGGCGCGTCCCATACCCAGCCGATCGCAAGCTCGCGCCGGGGCCGGCCGATACCGCCTTGCAGATGCTCCGGGTCCCCCTGACCAACGCCCGTCCCGGCATGGCGCTCGCCATGCCCGTCTTCCACCCTCGCAGCCCGAACACGGTGCTGCTCAAGGCGGGTGTCACGCTCGATGATCGCCTTATCGGACGCCTGCGCGACAACCTCATCGGCGCGGTCTACATCCGGTATCCCAAGCTCGCGTTCCTGAGCCAGTACATCAGCCCGGGCGTCGCAGCGGCTCGGGAGCACATGACCGGCCTGGTCGCCGAGGCGGTCGATGCCCTCGAGGTTGATGCCCATCTGGACTACTACCGATACCGCTCGGGCGTGGTCGCGCTGATCGAGAAGCTCTCGGACAACCCGCGGGCGGCGCTGTTTATGGACGAGATGGGCGTGAACGACCGCCCGCTGCTGCGGCACTCGGCCGCGACGAGCTATCTCGCGGTGCTCATGGGGCTCAAGCTCGAGTCGTATCTGGTCCACGAGCGGGGCCGGCTCGCGGCGACCGCGGCGCGCGATGTCGTGCCGCTGGGCGTGGGCGCGATGCTGCACGACGTGGGCATGCTGCGCCTCTCGCCGTCGACACTGCGCTACTGGGACGAGCACCGCGATGAGTCCGACCCGGAGTGGCAGGAGCACGCGCGGCTTGGGTATGACCTGGTCAAGGGCAAGGTCGAACCGTCCGCCGCGGTGGTCGTGCTGCACCACCACCAGCGGTTCGATGGCAAGGGCTTCCCAGCCGTGCGCCGGCCCGACAGCCCGCCCCAGCCGCTCGCCGGCTCGGACATCCACATCTACGCGCGCATCGCCGCGGTCGCCGACGCCTTCGATCGTGCGCTCGTGCCCAGCGAGACCGAGCGGCGGCCCGTGGTGCAGGCGCTCCGTGAGGTGGTGCTCGGGAAGCAGCGGGGACGCTTCGACTCGATGGTGCTGCGGGCGCTGGTCGCGGTCGTGCCGCCGTACGCGCCGGGGTCGCTCGTGACGCTGACCGATGGATCGCACGGCGTGGTCGCGTCGTGGACGCCGATCGATCCGTGCAGCCCGACGATCGTGCCCGCCGAGATCACCGGCGACGGCACGATCGAGGTCGACATCGATCGCGAGATTGATCTACGCACCGAGGAAGACCTCGAGATCGAGCGGGTCGACGGGCACGACGTGCGAGAGCACAACTTCTACCCGCGGTCGTCGGCGGAGTTCGACCTGGATCGTGCGCTCAAGGCGCTGATCAACGCCGCGGCCGACCACGAGTCGCCCGCCGCGTAGGCGGGGCGGGTCGAGGGCTTCGATGGCTCAGTTGGTCGCGGTGGCGGGCTTGCCCGAGCCCGCGGCGGTGCTCGCGCTGGTGGGGCGGACGGCGGCGGCGCGGGACGCGCCGGCGGGACGGCCCGCGGGGGGTGCCGCCCGGACGATTGCGCCGTTCTCGTCCCGCGCGAGCCCGGCGGCGGCGAGGCGCTCGTCGGGAATCGGGGTCGAGACCACCTCGCCCGCCTCGGGCTGGCGGAGCAAGACGCTGTCGGCGGTCGAGAGGCCGCCGAGCACCTCGGCGAACACGCTCGAGCGCCGGCCGATGCTCACCGGCACGCGCTCGAAGCGCGAGCCGACGGGCCGATAGATGTAGCGCATCGCGCCGTCGGTGAAGACGGCCTGGACGGGCACACTCAGCGCGTCCTCGACGCTGCCGAGCATGACCTCGCCCTCGCAGCGCATGGAGGGCTTGAGGAGGCCCGCGTCGTTCTGGTAGTCCAGGGCGATGCGGACGCTGTACTCGCGGCGGTTGGGATCGCGCCAGCCGCCGGTCTCGGCGAGCACGCCGATCGACTCGACGGTGCCGCGGAAGGGCTCGGATCCGGCGGCCTCGATGTTGACGGTCGCGGGCTGGCCCGGGCGGAGCCGACCGGCGAGCGCCTCGTGGACACGCACGGTCGCCATCATCTCGCTCGTGTCGGGGAGGACGATGAGCAGCTCGTTGGGGGAGATCTGTCGGCCGATCTGGAGGGGCCCGTCGTTGCCGCCCCATCGGCTGCGGTTGATGCTCGTCGCGTAGACCACCAGTCCGTCCGACGGGGCGGTGATGGTGCACGCCTCGAGCTGGCTCTCGTACTTCGCCAGCCGTTGCTCGCGCATTTGGAGCTGTCGCTTCTTGGTCGCGACGTTGGACTGGCGGTTCTTGAGGTTGATCTCGTTCTTCTCGCGGACGCGGTCGAGGTTCGCCTGGGCCTTGTCCACGTCGGAGATCTTCGTGCGCTCGTCGCGCGGGTAGTCGTACTTCTCGTAGATGTCCTGGTCGAGCAGGGCGGTCTCGAGGCGGGCGCGGGCGTCGATGAAGTTGATCTCGTCGATGTCGCGCTCGTTCTTCGAGAGGAAGCCCTGCGAGAGGAGCTCCTCGCTGCGCTCGAACTTCTCGCTGAGGCGCTCGAGCTGGCGCTGGGCCTGCTCGACGTCGAGCTGGAGCTGCTTGCGGCGCTTGGTGACGGTGCCATCCTTCCACTGCTCGAGGGCGAGCTTGGCGAGCTCGACGCGCAGCTCGGCGTCGCGGAGGGCCTCGTCGTTGTCCGAGAGCTGGATGCGCAGGTCGGTCTCGGCGGCGGCGAGGTCGAGCCGGGCGCTCTCGACGCGGAGGCGCTCTTCCTCGATCTCGGTCTCGATCTCGTCGTCGTTGAGGCGGACGAGCAGGTCGCCCTTGTTGACGCGGCTGCCCTCGTCGACGATGTAGTTGATCGTCGATCGGCTCTCGAGCTCGCTCCGGATCTCGATCTGGTTGCGGGCCTCAAGCTCGCCGCTGGCGACGGTGGTGATGTCGAAGCTCCGGACCGTGGCCGGCGCGAGGTCCGAGGCGGCCGCCCGCGTGTTCTGGCGGGCTTGGGCCTCGGTCGCTGCGGTGCCCATGACGACCGCACCGACCGCGAGGGTGCCCAGCAGCGTGCCGGCGGCGAGCAGGGTCGCCCGGCCCGGTCGGCCTCGGCGGTGCCGGGGTGCGCTCGGACGGGAAGGTGTGGGGGCGGTGCGTGTCATGCTCGGGCTCGCTTGGTCGGTCGTGTGTGGGGGCGTCGCGGCGTGGGCCTGGACTGGTGTGGGCGGCATCGGGAAGATGAGCCTCGACGCGTCGGGGCGCTGATGCGTGTGAGATCCAGTTCGTTGTACCCGCGAGAACCGATTTCGATTCGCGGCGGTCTGTACAGTAATGGTCGGCACGCCGGTCCCGATGGATGCACTCGTGCCCGTTACGACCGCGATAGACACCGATCAGCACCCGGTCACGCGCACATCCCGCGTGCCCGGCCGAGCGAACCGCCGCGTGCCATGGAATCCGACGACCGACCATCGAGCCCGAAGCCCGCTGCCGGCACCACGCCCATTTGGCTCGTGCCGGAGGGGACGCTGCTGGCCGTGGCGGCCCCGGCGGAGGTTCGTGCGGTGCTCGGGTCCTCGGTGGTGCCGCCGGTCGAGGTCCCCATCGACCACCCGGCCCGCCCCGGGGTAGGCGTGGTCCGCACGGGCGTGGGCCCGGCAGCGGCTGCGGCGGGCGTGGCCGCGACTCTGGGGCGTCGGCGCTTCCGCGCGGTGGTGAGTGTCGGCATCGGCGGGGCGCTGCCGGGGCACAGCACGCTGCCGGCCGGCTCTGCCCCGATCGGCACGGTCGTGCTCGCGGACCGGAGCGTGCTGGCCGACCAGGGGCTGGCCGAGCCCGGGCGGTTTGTGCCGACCGCGGCGATGGGGTTCGGGGCGTTCTCGGACCAGAGCGACAGCATCGAGATCGACGCGGCCCTGCGGGCGGCGCTCGAGCCCGCGGTCGACCGCGTCGGGCCGATCGCGACCGTCTCGACGTGCTCGGGCACCGACGAGCTCGCGGCCGCGGTCGCGGGGCGAACCTCGGCGCTGGTCGAGGCGATGGAGGGTGCGGCGGTGGGGCTCGCGGCCCAGCGCGCGGGGCTGCCCTTTGCCGAGCTCCGCGTGGTGAGCAACACCACGGGCGACCGGGCGGCGCAGGTCTGGGACCTGGACGCGGCGCTGGGCGTGCTGGCGCAGGTATTCGGACCCGCGCAGACCGCGTGATCCCGACGGGGTGATGGCTGTTCCGGCCGTGCCGATTGGGGCGAGCGGGCGGATGGTCGGCCCATTGAGGCGAATCAACGCCACCCGAGAACGGGCCGATGGTCAGACGCGCTCGGGCAGGAGGTCCGGGCGCGTCCGGTCGCCTCTCGATCGGACGCTTCGCACGAGCTGGGGAACGGGTCGAAGGGGTCGGGATGCGCTTCGGAGGCTTGAATCGTCCGTCTGTGGGTCTGGGCAAGTCGGCCGTGCTGCCGATCGCCTTGGACTTCGGCACGTCGTCGCTCAAGATGCTGCAGGTGCACCGGGGTGATGCGCTCACGCTGGTCTCCGCGGCCGAGCTGCCCACGCCCGAGGCTCTGCTGGGCGACGCGGAGAAGCGGTTTGCCTACCAGTGCGAGCAGCTTCCCAAGCTCATCAAGAGCGCGGGGTTCAAGGGCAAGCGTGCGGTGTGCGCCCTGCCCGCGTCGCGCACGATCTGCAAGCAGATGCAGATCAACAAGCCCGACGGCGTCTCGCTCGTCGATCTGATCAAGGCGACCCTCCCCCAGCAGCTCGGGTGCCACCCCGACGCGCTGGTCTACCGCCCGATCGAGGTCGGGCAGGTCTCGCCCGGCAAGACGGAGGTCGCGTGCCTCGCGGCGCCGCACGAGCTTGTGCAGCGGCTGATGCAGACGCTGCGTGCGGCGAAGCTCGAGCCGGTCGGCATGCACTCGGAATACATCGCCCTAGCGCACGCCTTCGAGGGCGCGCCGCTGCCCGGCGCGAGCGAGGCGGCGCCCGAGCCGGCCGCGGCCGAGGACGACGCGGGCGACAGCAAGGACAAGAAGGGCGCGAAGACGACGCCCGAGCCCACGCCCACGACCATGTACGTGGACATCGGCACGGGCACGACCAAAGTCGTCATCGCGCACGGGCAGACGCCCGCGTTTGCCCGATTGATCGAGTTGGGCGGCGTGCGGATGGACCGCGCGGTGTCCGAGCAGCTCGACATGACGATGGCCGAGGCGCAGCGCACCCGCCGATCGCTCGACACGATGGTGCCCGCGGCCAACGCGACGACCGAGGCCGGCGGGGTCGCGGTCCGCACGCGCACGGCCAACCTGAGCGAGCCCATGGAGATCCTCGTCGACGAGCTGTCCATGTGCTTGCGGTACCACTCGTCGGTCCACCCCGGGCGCAAGGTCGATTCGGCCGTGTTCCTGGGCGGCGAGTCCACGCACGTGGCGATGTGCGCACACATCGCCCGGGCGCTGCGACTCAAGGCGCACAGCGCCGATCCGCTGGCGCGTGTGTCGCGCACCGGCAAGGAGAAGGTCCCGGGGGCCGACCTGCTCCGCGCCTCGCCCGGCTGGGCGGTGCCGCTCGGCTTGTCGCTGGCGCCGACGGATATCTGAGTTTTCGCGCACCGGTCTCGCTCGCACTCGGCACACCGCCGATTACCCGACCCTAACGCGGCGCACGCAGCGCCGAGGAGCACAGGCGGATGGACAACCCGTTCCGCAAGTCAGGCGACACCAAGGGCAGCTTCCTGCCCGAGAGCTACGTCGCCAACAAGACCCAGGCCCGCGCGAACGTGCTCGGGCTGTTTCTGTTCGTCGTCGTGATGGTGGGCGTGGTCGGCGCGTTCCTGGTGACCAATCGCCAGTGGAAGACGGTCAAGGCCGAGCAGGACTCGATCAACGCGCTGTACGAGGAGGAGGCGGCGAAGATCGACCAGCTCAAAGACCTTGAGAAGCAGCGGGTCGAGCTGGTCTCCAAGGCCGAGATCACCACGGCGCTGGTCGATCGCGTGCCGCGTTCGGTGCTGCTGGCCGAGATCGTGATGGCGATGCCCGACCCGGTGACGCTGCTCGAGTTCGAGCTCGAGTCCAAGCGTGTGAAGGTCAAGGCGCCCAAGAAGACCGCGTCCAAGAGCGGTTCGAGCGTGAAGACGATCAGCAGCAAGAGCAAGAAGTCGTCGGCGAAGAAGCCCGAGCCGCCCAAGCCCCAGCCGCCCCGTTTCGAGACGACGCTCTCGCTGATCGGCGTGGCGACGGCCAACAACGACATCGCCGACTTCCTCGCGAACCTGAAGGACTGCCCGCTGCTCGAGAACGTCGAGATCGAGTACATCCGCGAGTCTCGGATGCAGGACATGGACCTTCGCAAGTTCCGCGTGAACGCGAGCATCCGCAGCAAGGCCGACGCGATGGACGTGGAGCTCGCCGAGCCGACCACGCTTGTTGATTGGGCCCCGATCGCGAGCCTGCAGGAGGACACCCAATGAGATTTGGTATCCGTGAAATCATCATGATGCTGATGATCCTGGCGGTGCCGGTGGTCAGCTATCTGGCGGTCTTCAAGCCGCAGAACGCCGAGATCGCCAAGGCGCGTGCTGAGATTGAGCACAAGCGCGAGCTGCTCGATCGCCTCCGCGGCGAGACCGCACGCACGAGCGACCTGGAGCGTGCCAACGCCGAGATCCTGGCGCGCATCAACGAGATCGAGTCGCGCCTGCCCACGGGCAAGGAGGTCGACAGCATCATCCGGCAGGTCTCGGACCTCGCGGTGAGCGCGGGCATGGAGTCGCCCGCGCTGGACTCGGAGAAGCCCGTGACCGCCGCGATGTACAAGGAGCAGCCGCTCAAGATGGAGTCCAAGGGCGGCTTCGCGGGGCTGTACCAGTTCTTGCAGGCCGTGGAGCGCATGCCGCGCATCACGCGGCTGCCCGACATGGAGATCAAGCGGGCCCGCGGCGCGGACGGCCTGATCAACACCGAGTTCACCCTGAGCATCTACTTCCAGGATTCGGAGCCCAGCTCATGATGCCCGGCGACAACGACATCAACGGCGGCGATCAGCCGCAAGAGGGCGGCTTCGCCGCGGGCAACCTTGCCGTGGCGACACCCAAGCGTTCCGTGTCCACCCAGGCGATCGTGCTCGGCGTCGTGCTGGTCGTCTCGGCTGGTGCGCTGTTTGGCATGCGCCACTTCGGGCTCGGCCCGGCCGGCGCGATGGCCTCGAGCGTGAAGATCGACTACAAGATGGACGACAAGGGCCCGAACGTCCCCGAGGGCTACGACGAGGTGCTCGAGGCGCTCGACCGCTCGAGCAAGCCCTTGCAGATCGACGCGAACCTGCTCGAGCAGGACCCCTTCGTGCTCAACGACCTCATGCCCGTCGAGATCGATCTCGATGCCGAGGACGTGGCCGACTACGGCGAGGCCGCGGCCCGCCTGATCCGCGAGCGCGAGGCGCAGCGGCGGCGCGACGTGCGGGCCGAGTTCAGCCGATTGACGCTGCAATCGGTGCTCGGCGGCCGGGTGCCGGTGGCGCGCATCGGCTCGTCGATCGTGCGTGTCGGCGATCCGCTGGGCGAGTTTTTCGTCGTGCAGGCGATCGAGGGCCGCACGGTCGTGCTCACCACCGAAGAGGGCTGGCTCTACGAGCTCTCGATGGAGGAGAGCGAGCTGGGCGACCAGATGTCCGTGACGCGCCAGCGGGAGACGCCCAAGAAGTAACCGAGCATCGAAGGACCTCGGGGCGCCCGCGCGCCCCGCCATCGCCCGAGCAGACCGGACCCGCCTGGTGGCCAACCACAACATCGATGACATCCTGAACGACCTCGGACTGCTGGGCGATGATCTCGGTCAGACGCGGCGTGCGCCGAAGCGCGAGCCCGACGAGGGGCCGCCGGTGCCCAACGTCGATGATGACGCGGTCGAGGACACGTCGATCGGTGCGCCGCGGCGCCGGGACGAGAAGAGGCACGACGACAAGAAGGCGGACGACAAGAAGAAGCGTGCGGGCCGGAGCGGGCCGCAGAGCGAGTCGTTCAGCCCGTTGCCGCCGATGCCGTCTGGCCAGCGGATGTTCGGCGAGAACGGCCGGCGTGTGGACGATCCGGCGGTGCCCGAGGGGCCCGGCAGCGGGCCGGTCCAGAGCGTGGGCAAGGCGGTCAGCGAGATCTATCAGCCCGATGCCGAGGGCGACGAGATCGAGGCAACGGGGCTCGAGCAGGTGCTGCTCGAACGCGAGGCCGCGACGGGCGAGACGCTCAGCAGCGCGCTGAACGTGCTCAAGCAGTCGCCCGGTCGTCGCCTGCCGGACATCCTCATCGAGCAGGGGGCCGACGAGGAGGCGGTGCAGCGATGCGTCGCGGAGCACGCGGGGCTGCCCTTCGAGCGGATCGATGTCGAGGCCGGGCTCGAGGGCGGGTACGACGGGCGGATGCTGCAGCGGCTCACCGCCGAGTTTGCCAAGCAGCACAGCGTGCTGCCGCTGCGGACGGAGGGCTCGCGCGTGGTCGTGGGCGCGACGACGCCCGACGATGTGGTGCTGCTCGACGACATCCGCGATCGTCTGGGCGGCCAGCCGATCAAGCTCGTGATCGTGACGGGCGCCGATGTTCGAGCGGCGCTCGACGCGACGGGCGAGGGGCAGGAGGACGAGGACGTCGACCTCTCGGAGATCCTCGCGGATGTCGATGAGAACGACGTCGAGGTCTCCGAGTCCGAGCAGGGCGAGGCGGTCGACCTCGAGCAGCAGGCCGG
>CAYQAD010000054.1:0-11912 GCA_964415125.1 uncultured Phycisphaeraceae bacterium
CGCGTGCGGTGGGCATTCACTTGATCCTCGCGACCCAACGGCCGCAGGCGAACGTGGTCACGGGCCTGATCAAGAGCAACATGCCCTGCCGCGTGACCTTCAAGGTCGCCAGCGCCATGGACTCGCGCATCGTGCTCGACCAGAAGGGCGGCGAGCTGCTCTTGGGCCAGGGCGACATGCTCTTCCTGAGCCCCCGCAGCAGCAAGCTCACACGCTCGCAGGGCACGCTGGTGGACGACTCGGAGATCCGCAAGGTCGCGCGGTTCATGCGCGACGTCGCGACGCCGACCTTCGAGCGCCAACTGGTCAGCCTGCGGACCACGGCCGACGAGGAGCGGCTGTTCCAGACCGAGAACCATTCCAGCGCCTCGCTCGCGGCGGCCCAGGAGGACCCGCTGTTTGACCGGGCGGTGGAGATCGTCGCCGAGACGCAGCGTGGCAGCGTGAGCCTCCTGCAACGACGCCTCGGCATCGGGTACACGCGTTCGAGCCGACTGATCGATCTCATGGGCATGGCCGGGCTGATCGGTGCGCACAAGGGCTCGGTGGCGCGCGAGGTGCTCGTCACACCCGAGCAGTGGGAGCAGGTCAAGCAGTTCGCCGAGCAGGCGCACGGAGCGCAGTTCCCGACCGCGGCCAATGCCGAGGAGGCGGACCAAGCGCGTGCGGCGCTCGAGGGCAAGCTGTTCGTCGAGTCGTCAGAGGACGACGAGGAGGCGACGCCGCCGTGGTCCAACAGCCAGGACGACAACGCAGTCGACGGCCAAGTCGACGACAGTGCTGGCGGCGAGGCCACCGCCGTCGCCGAGGTGCCAAAGGACTTGGCGATCGCCGAGAGCGACACCGACGACGTGCCAATCGACGAGGTCGACCCGGCCGTCGAGGCGCTCGGCGCCGACGACGAGGAAGCCGAAGGCGAGGCAACCGACGACACGGTCGAAGATGCACTCGAAGACGCGACCGAAGAAGCGACGGAGGTCGATGACGAAGCCGACGAGGATGCCGAAGAAGACGAAGAGGAATGGGAGTACGAGGACGCGGACGACGCTGAGGAGGAAGACGAGGAGGAGGACGAGGCCGAGGCGGAGGATTCGGTGGAGGTCGAAGAGGACGTCGACGCCGACGAGGATGAAGACGCCGAGGTGGACGACGAGCTCGAGGACGAGGCGGAAGACGAGGGAGAAGAGGACGACGACGTCGAGTACGAGTACGTCGAGGTTGAGGTCGACGAGGACGGCAACGAGTACGAGGTCGTCGGCGAGGACGACGACGAGTACGAGGAAGAAGAAGACGAGGAAGACGAGCAGGCCTGAGCGTCTCCCCGGCGTGAGCGGGCGGAGCGACGCCGTCCGCGGGCGGTTCTGGGGCCCGCCGGTGCGCCGGCTGGTCCGTCTGTGTGGGGCCGGGTCGGCTGAAACCGGCGAATGCCCGATCCATATACTCCGCGCGGTCCGGGCACCCGAAACGGGACCGGGGGGACGCGGTGCGCGGCCTTGGCGACGATGCAACGCCGGGCAACACATCGCCGCAGCGACGTAATCGAACTCGGCCATCCGAATTCAGCAGCAGCACACCACACACGGACCCGTCGGCCACGCCGACGGCATCACGCGACGCTCCGGAGCGGACGCGGAAAGGCAACCCACCATGCGTTCAACGAGCCCATCCATGCCGACCTCTCGCCTCTCAAGCCGCCTGATGCGGATCGCAGCGCCGCTCGCGCTCGCGGCCTCGGCCGGGCTCGCCCAGGCCGACCTGCCCGCGGCGCTGGACCGCGTGCCCGAGTCGGCGCTGGTCACCGCGAGCATCGGCAACCTCGAAGCCTTCATCGGCGACGCCCGCCAACTCCAGGGCGGGCTCGGGATGCTCGGCGGCGGCGCCCAAGCGATCGGTGCGGCCGGCCAGCTGCTCGAGACCGACGGCATCGACCGCGACGGCTCGGTCGCGCTCGCGATGATGCCCAACGCCGACGGCGGCGAGCCCAACCTGCTGCTGATCGCGCCCGTCGATGACTTCGACGCCTTCGTTTCCTCCTTCGACGCCGAGACCACCGGCAACATCTCGAGCTTCGAGTTCCAGGGCCAGCGCATGCACGCCAAGTCGATCGGCGGCGGGTACGCGGCCCTCTCGCCCGACGACGAGACGATCACCGCCTTCACGGGCGAGGGCGGCAAGCTCGGCACCCACGAGGCACTCGCCGGACCGACCGGCGCCCGCGTCGCGGCCGACTCGGACACGATCGTGATCGCCAACATCCAGCTCCTCAAGCCGCAACTCGAGGAGGGCTACGAGGGGCTCAAGGGCCAGATGAAGATGATGGCGATGATGGCCGGCCCGCAGGCGGGCGACATGGAGGCGCAGATGAAGGCCCTCGACGTCATCGCAGCGACCTTCCTGCGCGACGCGAAGGTCGGCATCGTCGGGCTCGACGTGAGCGCCGGCGGCCTCGCGATCGACCTGGCATCGCAGTTCGCCGAGGGCTCGGAGATCGCCGGCTTCTTTGCTGCGGCGGGCGACTCCTCCAAGCTGCTCACCAAGGTGCCCGACATGGAGTTCCTCCTCGCCGGCGCGGGCGACTTCTCCGCCCCGGGCATCAAGACGCTCTTCAAGAACGCCAACGAGCTCAACGCCCAGATGAACGCCGAGGCGCCGGCGATGGACCTGACCAAGTTCTGGACGGCCTCGGACGGCAT
This sequence comes from uncultured Phycisphaeraceae bacterium, assembly GCA_964415125.1. Taxonomy (GTDB): domain Bacteria; phylum Planctomycetota; class Phycisphaerae; order Phycisphaerales; family UBA1924; genus CAYQAD01. The sequence goes on from CAYQAD010000054.1 coordinate 2,694, forward strand.
GTCGGGCGTGCTCGGCGCGAGCCCCGCGCTCTTCGCCGGCGGGCTGTTCTCCAACTCGGTGGTGTACATGAGCGGCGACCCCGCCTCGACACGCGGCGCGATGCAGGACCTCTACGCCACCATGAACAACCAGACCGTCGAGGGCATGACCTACAGCACGTCCTACGACGCCGGCTCGGTCGAGATCGAGGGCCAGACCGTCGACACCTGGAAGATGGGCATGAAGGTCGACCCCGCCCACCCCCAGGCGATGATGATGCAGCAGTCCATGATGATGATGCTCGGCCCGCAGATGGGCTTCAGCGGATACGCCGCGACCGTCGATGGCGGGTACGTCACGACCTACTCGCAGAACACCGCGCTCATGAAGAAGGCGCTCGGCGCCGCTGGGGGCGACGGCGGGCTGGGCGGCAGCGACGCGATCGAGAAGATCGCCGGCGAGCTGCCCGAGGATCGCTTCGCCGAGGCGTACCTGGGCACCAAGACGCTCATGAGCTACGCCCGCATGGCGATGTCGATGATGGGCGGCGGGGCGCAGATCGACGTGCCCGACGAGCTCGACCCGATCGGCGTGGGCATCAGCGGCAACGAGGGCGGCTTCCGCGCTCGCACCTACATCACCAAGGACGTGCTCAACACCGTCGCCCAGCTCCAGAACCAGGGCGGCGGGGGCGGCGGCAACCAGGGCGGCGGCGGCCCGCGCTTCTAACCACACGCTTCCAACCGCACCATCCCGCACGGGGCTCGGCATCCGCCGGGCCCCGTGTTGCGTTGGGCACCCGCGCCGCACAGCCGATGCGGGCTAGGCTGGCGGCGTGACCGACCAGGGCCGACTAGCGCCGACACCCAATCCGCCGCGTGTGTGGCGGCTGTCCGCGACGCGGTCGATCACGCTCGACCGCCCGCGCGTGATGCGCATCCTCAACGCCACGCCCGACAGCTTCGCCGACGGGGGCGAGCACCTCGACCCGGCACGGGCCGCAAGCGCCGCGGCACGCGCTGTTGAGGCGGGCGCGGACTTGCTCGATGTCGGCGGCGAGTCGACGCGGCCCGGGGCCGAGGCGGTCGATGAGGCCGGGCAGATCGCCAGGGTCGTCCCGGTGATTGAGGCGATCCGTGCCCGCGGCATTGACGTGCCGATCACCGTCGACACGACGCGGGCCGCGGTCGCCGACGCGGCGCTTGCGGCGGGGGCCGACGCGGTCAACGACGTGTCCGGAGGCCTTGACGATCCAGCGATGCTCGGGCTCGTCGCGCAGCGCGGTGTGGGCATCGTGCTCATGCACCGACTGCGCGCGCCCGCGAAGGACTCGTACTCGAACGCCTACGAGACCGAGCCGATCTATGAGGGCGGCGTCGTCGCGTCGGTGCGCTCGGCGCTGGCGGCGGCTGCGGACGCCGCGCGGGCCGCGGGGGTGCATCCCGAGGGCATCGTGCTCGACCCGGGGCTGGGCTTCGGCAAGAGCGTGCAGCAGAACTTCGATCTCATTCGAGGGACACCGGCGTTACTCGAGCTGGGCCACCCGGTTCTGAGCGGGCTGAGCCGAAAGTCGTTCGTCGGGGCGACGCTCGCCGGGGCGACCGGAGCCGATCGGCCGCCCGCGCCGGCCGACCGGGTGTGGGGCAGCGTCGGGCTTTCGGTAACGCACCTCGGGCTGGGCGCGTCGATATTCCGGGTCCACGACGTCGGCGAGCACCGCGGGGCGCTCGACACGGCGTGGGCCGGGTTGGGCGGCGTGCCAGATGCGAACCGACCAGCCGGGTAACATGCCCGCCGCTCGCGAACGACTCGAGCGCCAAGGACTGTCGAGCAGCCGACCGCGCGAGACCGCGTCAGCGACGAACAGGAGACGAACAATGGCAAGCGAGAATGTGCACGAGTTCACCGACGGCAACTTCCAGAGCGAGGTCCTCGAGGCCGAGCACCCCGTGCTGGTCGACTTCTGGGCCGAGTGGTGCATGCCCTGCAAGATGCTCGCGCCGGTGATCGACCAGGTCGCCGAGGCTTTCGAGGGCAAGGCGAAGGTGGGCAAGGTGGACACCGACGCCAACCGCGAGACGGCCCTGAAGTACCAGATCTCGGCGATCCCGACGGTGATCCTGTTTCACAATGGGGAGGTCAAGAAGAAGTTCGTCGGGCTGACGAGCAAGGAAGACCTCGAGGCCGCCATGGCCGACGCCGCGGGCTGATCGGGCGATCTACACTCCTCGCACGAGCCCGCCCCGCCCTTGCATGGGTGAAGTTCCGCGGGCGAGATAGCGAGACGATGTCCTTGCCCTCCACTATGACGAGTACGACCCCATCGGCCGACCGTTTCGACGGTCGGCCGATCCGTTGCGCCACCGTCGGTGTCGGCCGAATGGGCGGCCACCACGCGCGCGTGTACAACCAGATCGAGGGCGCCGAGCTCATCGGCGTGCTCGACGCGGACACCGAGCGCTCCCGCGCCGTGGCCGAGCAGCACGGCGTCAAGGCGTTTGCCGACGCCGACGAGCTGATCGCCGCGGGTGTTGAGGCGGTCACGATCGCCACGCCCACGACCAGCCACCGCGCCATGGCCGAGAAGCTGCTCAATGCCGGCGTGGCGTGCCTGATCGAGAAGCCCTTGGCCGAGACGAGCGAGGCGGCCGAGGCGATCCGGGCCGCGGCCGAGCGCAATGGCACGACGCTGATGGTCGGGCACATCGAGCGGTTCAACCCCGTGATCCGCGCCGCGCAGGCCGCCACGGCCGACGGGTTCAAGATCCAGCCGCGCTTCATCGAGGTGCAGCGCGTCAGCCCGATGACCTTCCGCTCGGTCGATGTCTCGGTCGTGATGGACATGATGATCCACGACCTCGACGTGGTGCTGATGCTCATGGACGGCGACGAGCCCGACGAGATCGAGGCCTGCGGCGTGGGCGTGGTCACCGAGCACGACGACGTGGTCAACGCCCGCCTCACCTGGAAGCGCCCCGAGGGCACCTGCGTGGCGAACATCTCCGCGTCGCGCCTCGCGCTCAAGACCGAGCGTGTCACGCGCATCACCGGCGAGAACGCGTACCTCAAGATCGACTACGCCAACAAGTCGGGCGTGCTGATCCGCCGCACCGCCAACGAGCTGCAGATGCACGAGGTGCGGGACCAGCTGCGCAACGGCGCGGACCTGACGAACCTGGACTGGAGCGAGCTCGTGAACATCGAGCCCTTGCAGATCGAGGACGCCGACATGCTCACGCTCGAGATCGAGGACTTCCTCGGCGCCGTGCGCACGGGCACCACGCCCTCGATCGACGCCACCGCCGGCTTCGCGAACGTGCGGACCGCCGAGCGGATCATCGAGTCCATCCGAGAGACCATGGGCGGCTAAGCCCGACCCGCACCCAACCCGCCCACGCCATCAGCCTCGCGAGCCAAGCACAACACCGACCTGCCGACCGACCAGCATCATCAGCCGAGCCGGTGCCCGCGCCGATCGGCTTCCCCCTTACGGGCCGTGATTCATCGCGGCCGACCGTCCAGCCGGAGCGTTTCGAGATGACCGATCAGCCCCAAACCCCGACCCCACCCCCCAGCGAGACGCCCAAGGCGGCGCCCGAGCAGTCGCCCGCCCCGAGCACGCCGCCCGCGAACCAGACCCGGCCCCAGACCGGGACCCAGCCGGCCGCGGCCAAGCCGGCTGCGCCGGAGAAGGTCGAGCTCAGCGCCGAGATCAACGCGGAGATCGAGGCGGCGATGGCCGACCTCGAGGCCGAGTCGCCCGACCTGGGCAAGGGCGCGCTCGCCTCGCCCGAGAAGCCCAAGGTCCGCGGCCCGCGCGTCGTCGAGGCCGGGCGCGAGCACCGCTCGGGCAAGGTCGTCTCGGTCGGCCCGTCGGACGTGTTCATCGAGTTCGGCCCGCGCGAGCTGGGCGTGGTCGATCGCCAGCAATTCAAGGACGAGCCGCCCGCCGCGGGCTCCGAGCTCGAGGTGGTCGTCAACCGCTTCGACAACGAGGAGTCGATCTACGTCTGCTCGCTCCCGGGCACCGTGCAGAAGGCCGACTGGGAGATGCTGCAGGTCGGGCAGGTCGTTGAGGCGCGCGTCACGGGCGTGAACAAGGGCGGGCTCGACCTCGAGGTCGCCAGCCACCGCGCCTTCCTCCCCGCGAGCCAGGTCTCGCTCGACCGCGTTGAGGACCTGAGCGTCTTCGTCGGCGAGAAGCTCACCTGCGAGGTGCAGAAGATCGAGCGCGCCGGCCGGGGCAACATCGTGCTCAGCCGGCGCGACCTGCTCAAGAAAGAGCGCGAGGAGGCGGCGGGCAAGCTCCGCGAGACGCTCCAAGAGGGCGACACCGTCGAGGGCATCGTCCGGCGCATCGCGCCGTTCGGCGCGTTCGTGGACGTCGGCGGCGTGGACGGGCTCGTGCACATCTCCGACCTCGCCCACGACCGCGTCCACATGGGCGAGAAGCACGTCGAGAAGTACCTCTCGGTCGGGCAGAAGGTCAAGACCCAGGTGCTCAAGGTCGACTGGGACGCGGGGCGCATCTCGCTGGGCATGAAGCAGCTCCAGGCCGACCCCTTCGAGCAGGCCGCCAGCGACGTCGTCGAGGGCGCCGAGCTCTCCGGACGCGTCACGAAGATCCTCGAGTTCGGGTGCTTCATCGAGGTCGCGCCGGGCGTCGAGGGGCTGTGCCACATCTCCGAGCTCGAGTGGCGCCGCGTCGGGCACCCCTCCGACGTGGTCAAGGAAGACGAGGTCGTCCGCTGCAAGGTGCTGTCCTTCGACAAGGCGGCCCGCAAGCTCAGCCTCTCGATCAAAGCCCTCAAGGAAGCGCCCAAGCAACAGCAACGCGGCAACGATCGCAACGCGCAGGTCGCCGAGGAGATCCTCAAGGAAACCCCCGAGCTGCGCCGCATGCGCGAGAAGGCCAAGCAGCAAAAGGCCAAGACCGGCGGCAAGGGCAAGAGCGGCCTTGGCGATCTCGGCGGCTTCGGCGGCATGGGCCTCGGCGATCTCAAGCTCTAAGCGTTGCTCCACCACATACAGCACATCGCAGCACCGGCCCGCTCTCGCGGGCCGGTGTTTCTTTGCGGGCTGCATCACTCATCCACCAGCGTCAGTGCCCGCCGGTGCTTCCAAACCCGCCCGCGCCGCGGGCGGTCGTGTCGAGTTGGTCGACCTCTTCGACGCGCACCTGCACGACCGGCGCGATGACGAGCTGGGCGATGCGCGCGCCGTGGCGGATGGTGTAGGGCTCGGCGGACCAGTTGATCAGCGCGATGCGCAGCTCGCCGCGGTAGTCACAGTCGATGGTGCCCGGGGCGTTGGGCAGGCCGATGCCGTGCCTGGTCGACAGGCCCGAGCGCGCGCGGACCTGCCCCTCGAAGCCTTGGGGGATCGCGATCGCCAGGCCCGTCGGCACGGCCGTGCGCGCGCCGGGCTCGAGCGTGATCGTCGTCTCATCGGTCTCGAGGCACGCGGCGATGTCGAGCCCGGCCGCCCCGGCCGTCTGATAGGTCGGGACGATCGCGCGTGGGTTGAGTCTGGTGAGCTGGAGCGTTGGGGATGTCGCGTCGGTGTGCATCGAGCGAGCGTATGCCCTGCCGCATCGCGAGGCTGGGCTAGGTGTTGCTCGCCCGCTCGAGCTCATCGGCGATGTGTCGGGCCTCGGCGACGGCGCGCTCGAGTGCGCTCGTGCCCGTCACGCGCTTGAGCACGTCGTCCTGCTTCAGCTCGGCGAGCCGCGCCTCGCTGATCCGGCGCTCGCGCTCGAGCTGCTCGGCGATGGCCAGCGCCCGCTCGTGCGCACGCCCGGCGGGCGTGGAGGCGGGCGATGACGCGGAGCCGTTGAGTTGGACGGGGTCGATGGTGCTCACGAGAGGTGCGTAAGTTTCGGATAAAGACCGCGCGAAGGCAAGTCGTCGCGTAGCCACCCTTCCGAAGACCGGACAGGTGTCGCAAAGCCGAACGGGCTCATGCGGCGCGCACGACCTTCGATTCGGCCGCGACCGCGGGCCGCATCTCGGGCACGTGCCGGCGAATCGCGTCGATCACCGCGTCGCGATCCGCGCCGGCGCTGACCTCGGCGAGCTCGCGCAGGACCTCGCGCATGTCGGCTGGCGGGTCGATGCCCAGCCAGGCGAGCACGCCCGAGAGGGGCGTCTCGCGCAGCTGCTCGCTTGCATACGCGAGCTCTTCGAAGAGCTTCTCGCCCGGGCGGGCGCCGGTGATGACGATCTCCGCGATGCCGGGCGCAGCGACGGTGGGTTCGGCTGCATTGCGGATGACAGGCTCAAGCCCGTGCGCACGCGCGAAGCGATCGGCAAGGTCGAGGATGCGCACCGGCTCGCCCATGTCGAGCACGAAGACGTCCGCCGAGTTGTCGGCCGCACCGTCGGCGTCGAGCAGGCCGATCGTGGCGCTCTGCGCGACGAGGCTGGCGGCCTCTGGAATCGTCATAAAGTAGCGCGTCATGCGTGGGTCCGTCACGCTCATCGGTCGGTTGTCGGCGAGCTGCGCCGCCCAGATCGGCAGCACGCTGCATGCCGAGCCGAGCACGTTGCCGAACCGCACCATGCTGAGCTTCGTGCGCACACGCGGGTCGCGGTTGAGCGATTGCACATACATCTCGGCGAGGCGCTTGGTCGCTCCCATCACGCTCGTCGGATTGACGGCCTTGTCCGACGAGATCATCACGAAACGCTTCGACCCGCACGCGACGGCGGCGTCGGCGATCGAGCGCGTGCCGAAGACGTTGTTGATCACCGCGTGCGCGGGATGGTCCTCCATCAGGGGCACGTGCTTGTGAGCGGCGGCGTGGAAGACCACGTCGGGGCGATGCTCCATGAGCAGGTCGAGCGTTCGGCCCTCCTCGGTGACATCGTGCAGCACGGCCGAGCGCGCGAGCGATGGATGGTGCTCGCGGAGCACGCGGTCGATCTCGAAGAGCGCGTTCTCGCTGCGCTCCATGAGGACGAGCTCGCTGGGGTCGAAGCGTGCGCACAGGCGGGCGAGCTCGGAGCCGATCGAGCCGCCGGCACCGGTGATGAGCACGCGCTGGCCCGTGAGCAGGGCGGCCAGACGCCGATCGTCGATGGGGCGTGCGGGGCGGCCGACGAGGTCGGCAAGGTCGAGCGGCTGTTGCCCGATCGGCGCGATCGGCGAGCCGCCGACGACACCGGCGTCGACGCCCGATCGCAGCGGCGCGAGGAGGTCGGTCATCGCGGGCAGGTCGATCCGGCGGATGCCGACCTCGGCGAGGGTGCTGGCGATCGCCGAGCGGTCCGGCGAGCCCGCGGGCAGCGAGACCACCACAGCCGAGGGCTGGCGCTGGGCACAGACCTCGCCGAGGCCCGCGGCCGAGCCCAGCACGGGCACGGCCTCGACTTCGGAGCCGGGCGACCGACCGACGAACACGCAACCCTCGATCAGGGGTGCTCCCGGGGTGCTGTGCAGCCCCGCGATGGCGGCTGGCAACGTGCCGGCCGTGCCGACCACGACAACGCTGGGCGGGGCGGCGCGCTGGGAGACCAGAATCTGCTGTGCGATCGACATCGGTGCGGCGTTCCCGCGGCACGGCGTGTGCCAGCCATGGTTATCGGCAGTTGCACCCTCCGGCATAAGCGGGCTGGCGGGAATCCCGGGCGGCCTCGATCGCAGCGGATACGCTCAACGCGTGATCGCCCGCGTCCAAGGAACATTGCTCTCGGCCCAGGAGGGCTCGGTGGAGATCGAGCCGACCGGCCTCGGCGCGATCGCGCTGACGGTGCTCGTGCCGATCTACCTGCACGACGTGCTGAGACCCCGGGTGGGCGAGGCGATCACGCTGCACACCATCTGCACGCTCGAGGGCGTCAGCCAGGGCACCAGCTTCACGCCCCGCCTGATCGGGTTCGAGTCGGCGGCCGACCGGGCCTTCTTCGAGCTGTTCACGACCGTCAAGGGCGTGGGCAATCGCAAGGCGCTGCGGGCACTCGCCCGCCCTCCCGCTTCGGTGGCGCTGGCGATCAAGTCGGGCGATACCGAGAGCCTGCAGACCCTCCCCGAGATCGGGAAGCGCACGGCCGAAACGATCGTCCACGAGCTCAAACGCAAGGTCGAGCCCCACCTGATCGCCCTCGCCGGCGTCTCGTCGGATGACGAGGATGGCGTGACCGGACGGATCGAGCCGATCGCCGAGATCGACCTCGGGCATCCCCTCGGCGCCGCGGCCACCGAGGCGGTCGGGGCACTCGTCGCGCTCGGCAAGACGCAGCACGACGCGACGAAGTTGGTCTCGGCAGCGATCAAGGAGTGCGGCGAGGACGGCTCGTCGGACGAGATCCTCGCGGCGGCCTTCGGCAAGCGACAGCACTGAGAACCCTCGCCCCGCGCCGGATCGATGCTCCATTTCGGCTGGGATCGAGCCGATACGCTCCGTGCCCATGACCACGCCGACCAACACCCGCTCTTCCCGTTTCGCGATGATCATGGCCGGCGGCGCAGGCACGCGCCTCTGGCCGATGTCCCGCGCCCACCAGCCCAAGCAGCTCATCCGCTTCATCCAGCGGGAGAAGGGCGCCGAGCCCGCCTCGCTGCTCGAGCTCTCGGCCGGCCGCCTCGAGGGCCTGGTGCCCCAGGACCAACGGTACATCTGCACGGGCGAGAAGCACCGCGAGCAGATCCGCGCCGCGCTGCCCATGTTCGACGACGAGCACGTCATCGGCGAGCCCGCGCTGCGCGACACGCTCAATGCGGTAGGCCTGACCGCCGCGGTCCTCGAGAAGCGCGACCCCGAGGCGATCTTCGCGGTGCTCACGGCCGACCACCTGATCGAGCCCGACGAGACCTTCCGCGCGTGCGTCGAGGCGGGCTTCGCGCTCGTCGAAGAGGACGCCTCGCGACTCGTCACCTTTGCGATCAAGCCGACGTATCCCGCGACGGGCTTCGGGTACGTCAAGCGCGGCTCGGCGCTCGCGGGCGACGGGCCGGCACGGTTTGTCGTGGACCAGTTCGTCGAGAAGCCACCCCTCGAGAAGGCGACCGAGTACGTCGAGTCCGGCGACTACGGCTGGAACGCGGGCATGTTCGTCTTCAAGGCGCGCACGATCATGGACCTGCTCGCGCGTCACCACCCCGAGAGCGAGAAGGGCCTGCGCCGCGTGCAGGCCGCGTGGGGCACGCCCGACCAGGCGAGCGTGCTGGGCGAGGCGTACCCGGCGCTGCACAAGACCAGTGTGGACTACGGCATCATGGAGCCCGCGTCGGGCGATGAC
>CAYQAD010000055.1:0-11786 GCA_964415125.1 uncultured Phycisphaeraceae bacterium
TGGAGCTCGGCGGCGAGGTCCTCGGTGGAGAGCTTGGAGAGGCTGGTGCCGGCGGCGGCGGGTTTCCGGCCGGGCTTGCGGCCGGGGGTGCGTGCAGTCTTCTTCTTGGTCTTCTTTGCCATAACAGTTGCCCTTTGATCTCGCGCGTGTCGCGCACTTTGTCAGTCGCTGAGGCGTCTTCCACATGTGTGGCGTTGACGAACCGTGTTGATGCGACATCTCTTGCCGGGCACGCGCCCGACCCACCCCCCGGCACGCGTGTGTGGTGCCCTGCAACACCACCTTCCCCATGAGTCACGCGACGAAGAAGAACGAGCGTAGCGAAGGTTGCGTCGCAATATCCACAGGCAACCAAACATATATTTCATCTGGTGTGTCGACCGCGCACTCGCAGACAGGCAAGCAATGAAACGTTTCATCGGGAGTCGACGCGATGGGCGGGCCGCGATCGGGGGAGGGTGTTGACTCCCCCACTGCCAAGGGGTGCTACGGACTGGCGCTACAGCGTGCACTACGTGGGTTGGAAGGACATCTTCGACATGAGCCCATCGAAGTGGTCGAGGTCGTAGAAGTCGATGGAAAGCGTGCCCCGTGTGCCGTCGCCCTTGGTGTGGAGGCGCACTTTGGTGCCGAGGTGGTCGCTGAGCTGGCGCTCAAGACTTTGGATCTCGGGTGCTCGGCCGATTGTGGGTTTGGCGGTGTTATGTGCAGTGTCGCGTGAAGTTAGGGTATTGGGGTTATCTAATTTCTCGGCCTCGTGCTCGAGTGCGCGGACGGACATGCCCTCGCGGGCGGCTCGTTGCCCGAGGGCGATTCGCGGCTCGCCGGGCGCAAGGCCGCAGAGCACCTTGCCGTGGCCGGTGGTGAGGCTGCCTTCGGCGATGAGTGCGCGGAGGGTGGGCTCAAGGTCGGCCAGGCGGATGAGGTTCGCGACGGTCGAGCGGTTGACGCCGACGCGTTCGGCGACCTGCGCCTGCGTGAGGCCGAAGCGCTGGGTCAGGGCGGCATACGCCTCGGCTTTCTCGATCGGGTTGAGGTCCTTGCGCTGGACATTCTCGACGATGGCCCACTCGGCGGAGGTCTCGTCGTCGAGGGTGCGGACGAGCGCGGGGATCTCGGCGAGGCCTGCCTTGGTGGCGGCGCGCCATCGCCGCTCGCCGGCAACGAGTTCGTAGGTCGGGGGGGTGTTGCGGTCTGTCGTCTGCGGGGTGGTGATGCGGACGACGATGGGCTGCATGACGCCGCTGCGTGCGATGGAGGCGGCGAGCTCGGCGAGGGCGTCTTCGTCGAAGTCGCCGCGTGGCTGATACGGGTTCGCCGAGATGCGATCGAGCGGGATGAGCGCGAGCGACGGGCCGTCGGTCGGAAGAGATACGGCGTCACTTGATATCACTTGTTGTGGTGGTTGTTTGTCGGTGGTTGGTGTTGGCTTCGTTTCGGCGTTCGGTGACGCGTCGGTGTTCGGGGGTGGTGCATTGGTTGCGGTGGTGACAGCAACTGGGGTGTCGATGAGGCTGCTCAGGCCTCGTCCGAGCTTGCGGGTCTTGCGGGAGGCGCTCATTTGGATGCTCCGGGCCGGGCGTGCGTGCGTCGTGTTCCATGTGGAACAGCGTGCTTGGTGCGCGACGTGGGGAGGGTAGCAGGGTTGGCCGTGTGCGGGCTCGGCTGCGATCGGGGATACTGTGGGGCATGGCAAAGCAGTCGAAGCGTGATGGGGATGGGCCGACGGATGCACCGGGCGGCATCGAGGTGATCGCCCGCGGCGTGTTGATGCGCGAGGGGCATGTGCTCATGTGCGTCGACGTGGCCGGGGACTACATGTATCTGCCCGGGGGGCATGTCGAGCCCGGGGAGGCGGCAGCGAGGGCGCTGGCTCGGGAGCTGCGTGAAGAAACGGGGCTGGAGTCGGACGTGGGGGGGTTCCTCTTTGCTGCGGAGCATCGCTTTCGCCAACAGAGCCGAAAGAAGCCCGGGCGGGTCGTGTCAAAGCACGAGATCAACCTTGTGTTCCATGTGGAACGCTTGGTGATGCCGGGTGATGTGGATGGCCGTGAGCCCGATCGAAGTGGGCTTTTGGAGATCCCGAGTGCCGAGGCGGGGTTGGAGTTCCGCTGGGTCGAGTTGGCGGCTGCGGTCGATCTGGACATCCGTCCGGCGTCGGTGCGAGCCTGGCTGGCAACGGGTGCGGGCTCGGTGCAGCCGGCCTGGGTGAGCGAGTAGGGGACTGGTCCCGCTGGCAGAATGGAGCTTCAGTTGGGTTTGACGAGGGCCGATAGCCCCTTCGGCTGTGCAGCATCGCACGGCCGAGGGAGGCCTCGTGGCGTCACATCCCCCACTTCCATCGCACCATGCTGTTGAGCCCGATCAGGCGACGCGGGTTCGGGTCTTGCCCAGCTCGACAAAGCCCGGCTTTGAGGCCTCATCACGAGGTGGCGCTCTGGGCCGGGCTGGCGGCGTGCTCGATGCGGGCGACCCCACACTCCTTGCAGCTGCGCTTGCCCACGAGGTCGCCAACGCTTTGACGCCGATCCTTGGGCGACGCGAACTCTCCGCCCAGTCGGCCCGGGAACACGCCAGGCGGGCCCACGCCGCCTGCCAGGCGGTGCTGAGCCTCTCGCCGGCGGGTGATCACGACCCAGTGTTCCATGTGGAACGCGCGGGGTCGGCGTCATGCGATGTCATGGAAGTCTGGCGGTCGGCCTGGCTTGAGGTGGCAGCAATCGCGAGCACCGCGGTCTCGCTGGATGTCCACGCCACCCGCGACTCGGCGGTGGCGGTGCCGGCGGCGGTCGTCGAGCGGCTGCTCGTCAATCTGGCGACGAACGCGGTCCGCGCGGTGGCGTCGCTCGCTGGTGCCTCGCAGATCCGTCTGGTGTGCCGAGGTGGGGGCGCGGACGGCGTGCTGGACGATCCGGCCGTCGTCTGGATCCATCGTGCAGAGCCCGAATCCGCCTTCGATCGGCCTTGGGTCATCGTTGAATTGGCCGACGACGGGCCGGGGTTTCCACTGGGTTGTGAACGTGAGATGTTCCGCCCCCGGTGGCGCGGCCGCGACGCGACGCGGGCCGCCAAAGAGCTCGGAGCTGGGTTCAACGCGCCGGACGAGGCTGCGTCGGGGGCTGGTGCTGGGCGCGGGCACGCGCATGACCATGAGCATGAACCTGGGTACGGGCTCGGGCTCGCGGTGTGTCACGCGCTGGCTGTTCGCTGGGGCGCGTGCCTCGGGCTTGTCCGGCGGGCGGGCCTGGGGCCGGATGGGCGCGGGGCCCGCGTGGTCCTCGCGCTGCCGATTGATCGAACACAAACACATAACGGTGTGGTGCAATGAATATCTGTCAAGTCCTTCATCCGACGCGGTTCGGTCCGGCGTGCGGCGCGATCTTGCTGTCCTCGCTCGTGCACGCCGACATCGTGGTCGAGAAACACCCGCGTAGCGGCGCAGCGCCGGAGGTTTCGATGCATGCCGGGGCGGCGCCCATCGAGATCGAGGTGGACGACACGATCCGCCGCGTGAACATCTACTCGACGACGCCCTCGGTGGAGGACATCGGTCCCGTGACGATCACGGGTGGCGGGTCGCTGCAGATCTATGTGATCGTTGGCGATGGCGACCATCCGACGTTCGTGCCCAACGCTGCGGCCCGTGATCTCGCGGGCATGAACATCGAGCGCGGCAACATCGACTTTCTCGCGAATATCAGTGGTGATGTGCGAGGCTTCATCACCGCGCCGCGGGTGGCGCGCATGGATGTCGGTGGCGTGGTGCGCAGCCCGATCGAGCAGCGGTGGGACGCGGACCTCTGGATGGAAGTGGGGGGGGTCGGCCCGGCTGCGGCGATCCGTGCGCTGGCGGGTCGTGTGCATCGGCTCGGTGTGCATGGCGACTGTCTCGGCGAGATCGTCAGCCAGGAAGGCATCAACAACATCCAGATCGTCGGCGACCTCAAGGCGGATGTGACCGCGCTCGGCGGTCAGATCGCGTGGCTCGAGGTGGGCGGTGCGATCGGCGAGTTGGGCGAGTGGGTCAACGTGCGAAGTCCAAGCCACGTGCTCGTGCGGGGCGGAACGATCTATGCCGATATCGAGGCTGGTGTGGGCGGCAACGACGGGCGCATCCGCGAGCTTGCCACGACCAATGGCGGCTTCACGGGTCGTGTGCGGGGTACCCGGCTGGATCACTACATCGGCCAGAACGAGCCGCTGCGTATCCGCGGCGACTTCGATGGCGAGCTCGTTATCACGCACTCGGTGCGGCGTGACCTGACGATCGATGGCGATGTCATGCCGGGCAGCCTGATCCAGCTCCGCGGCATCACGCGGCTGGAAGAAACCTCGGCGGACGAGCACTGGGGCGCGCTGCGGATCGGCGGCGACGTGCGTGGGACCATCGCGATCGACCAGCTCCAGCGCGGCGGCTTCGTGGATGTCCAGGGCGATGTGCCGGGCACGATCATCGTTGGCGAATGGTTCGACCGGCGCAACTTCCTGCCGAGCGTGTCGATCGGCGGGGCGGTGCCCGGCTCGCTGCTGTTTCGGGATGATGTGGCGTTCCCTGTCACGATCGGCGGCGATGCGCCCGGCGTGATCAACGTCGAGGGCGCACTGACGGTGCCGATGTATGTGAACTCGGCGGGCTCGGCGGCGGGCGTGACGCCCGGCGACTGGTCGGTCAATGGCGTTGGGTTGACGTCGACGCCCTGGTATCCCGAGGGCAGCGCTGGCGAGCTTGGCGGTGCGCTTATCGCGCGTGCGCCGTTCGCGGTGCATCGCTCGCGTTCGTACCCGGAGGATGGCGCGATCATCGATGGGCCGCCCTGCCTGCCGGCCCCGGCGCGATGCGGCGTGGTGCTGCGCTTCTATGGGCCGGTGTCGACCGAGAGCGGTGGGGGGGCTGGCGCGGATGTCGTCGTGCAGCGCCGGCAGATCGGCACGACCGCGTGGATCGACATCTCGGATCAGTACGTCGCGGACTTCTTGTACGGCGCCGCGGATGAGGTGCTCGTGTTCCCGGTCGGTGTCGGCCGATTCGAGCAGGGATTCGCGTACCGCGTTCAGCCCCGGGCGGAGCTTCGGAGTGAGGGCGCAGCCCGGGGTGTCGGCGTGGAGGACGCGGTGTGGCTCGAGTTCCAGATCGGCGCGACCGCGCCCGGGTGCGGGCTTGCGGACATGACCTCGTCGGGTTCGCTCAACGGCGTGCCGGACGGTGTGGTCGACCTCTCGGACTTCAGCTTCTACCTCAACATCTGGTCGGTGGGCGACGCGAGGGCGGACCTGACGGCGACCGGCACCTGCAACCCCGGCACCGGCGGGGACGGCGTGGACCTCTCGGATTTCTCGTGCTATCTGAACCTGTGGGCGGCGGGCTGTCCCTGACGTGGTGGCGTGCGGGGTGTGAGCCAAATGCAGGACGCCGGGCCCGACGAGCGGGCCCGGCGCCTACGAGTCGGCCACGCGTCGTGAGGCACTCGGCGCGCGGCCTTGCAGGGATCGTGGGCTGGGCTCAATCGCACGCAAGCAACAACCGAGCAGCCCGACCCGCTCAGCATCGCTTTCGGTGGCGACGCCGCCCACCGGCGCTCACGGAAAACACTCGCGGGACCACGGCCATCGGCCTCGGCTTGGGTGTGCGGGGCGGTAGACTCCCACCGTGACCGGTCCGAGAACACAGGGCGACGATGGCGGCGCTTCCACGGGCGGCGTCGTGCATCGCGCGATCTACCCCGGCTCCTTCGATCCGATCACCCTCGGGCATCTCGACGTGATCGCGCGGGCCAGGCACCTCTTCGACGAGCTCATCGTCGCGGTCGGGTTCAATCCGTCCAAGGAAGTGCTCTTCTCGGCCTCGGAGCGCGTGGAGATGACGCGGGCGCTGGTCGCGGAGATGGTCGAGAAGGAGCCGGCGGGCGCGCCGGTGCGTGTCGAGAGCTTCGCGGGGCTGACGGTGGACTTCGCGACGCGTGCGCGCGCGAGCGTGCTCATCAAGGGCATCCGCAATCTGTCGGACGTGCAGTACGAGGTGCAGCAGGCGCTGACCAACCGCGAGGTCGCGGGGCTCGAGTCGGTATTCATCGTGTCCGGCGCGAGCTTCGCGTACACGTCGAGCTCGTTGATCAAGCAGATCACGGCGCTGGGCAACGACCTGGGCAAGCTCGACTCGATGGTGCCGGCGCTGGTGATCGAGGCGCTTCGTGCCAAGAAAGCCGAGCGACACCCGCTGCTCGATGCGCTGGTGCGTGTGAACTCCGACACCTGATCGGCACGCGTCGAGAACGCAAGGCCTTACGTGCTGCGCTGGTCCTTGAAGTCTGTCCGGAACTGCTGGAAGTCGTCCCACGCTCGCTCGGGCACTGGGCTCGGCGTGCGCAGCACGTGGATGCGGCGGTCGACGCCCTCGTCGCCGATGTGCTCGCGGGCGCAGCCCATGTTGGTTTGGAAGTAGTCCGACACGGCCTGGATCGAGGGCATCCACGCGTCGTCGAGCACGATCAGTGCGCCGGGCTGCACGAGGCGTAGGGCGTGGGTCGTGTCGAGGAACGCGACCTCGAAGCGGTGCCCGCCGTCGATGAAGGCGAGGTCGAAGGTCTCGCCGGTGCTGAGCAGCGCGGGCAGGGCGATCGCGGAGTCTTGCTCGATCACGCGGACGTGCGCGTCGACGCCGGCGCGTTCGAGCGTGCGTCGGCCGGCGTCGTCGGCCCAGGAGCGTTGGTGGGGGTCGACGGCGGTGTGGGCCGGCGCGTCGTGGTTTCGGCGTGCGCCCTCGATGATCGCGAGCGTGCTCAGGCCGAGGCCGAGCCCGGTCTCGATGGTGACGCGGGCGCGCTCGCGCTCGACGAGGTCCGCGAGCACCTCGGCGTCGTCGGCGCGAAAGCCGATGGGGAAGGTGTCGATCATGCGCCCGGTGCGCGTCTCGACGGTGCCGGCCTCGTAGAGCGCGAGGCGGTGGGCGCGGATGTCGGCGGCGGAGGGCGGTGGCATGGCCGCGAGGATAGCGACGGCCGGTCGCTACCTGCCGATGGGCTCGGCTCGATCGGGCCCGGCCGAGGGGATGAGCGTGGCCCCTTCGAGCAGCACCAGCGCGGTCTCTGCCTGCTCCTTGGCGATGTTTTGCGTGATGATCGATGCCTCTTGGAGGATCTGTTGGCGGACGAGGTTGGCGGTTTCCTCCGCGTAGTCGGTGTCCTCGAGCTGGCTTCGTCCCTCGGCGAGGTTGATGTACTCCTCGCGGAGCGTGCGCATCTCGCTGTCGATCTCGTTGAGGGCGACGTTGCCCAGGTTGCCTCGGGTACGCGATGTTCGGTCGACGAGCGCGTCGGCGAGCTCTTTGGCGGCCTCGAGGTCGCCGTCGATCAGATCGAGCCGGCCGCCCGCTTTGAGGTCGAGCAGCGTGGTGCGGACTGTCTCGGGTTCTGGCTGAGGTTGGGGCTGGGGCCCATCGGGCGGTGGCGCGTCTGGGTCGGGTGGTGGCGTGTCGAGCGTGAGTGTGCCGGAGACGTAGTTGTTGATGGAGCTCGAGAAGAGGGCTTGCCCGCGGAAGCGTGAGGTTTCGAGCGTGAAGGCGATGGCTTCGATGATGCCGTCCATCTCGCCTTGGAGCCCCGCGAGCGTTGCGTCGCCGAGCGTGTCACGGTTGCCGGCCTCGACGATGAGCGATTGGAGCTGGATCGCCATGTCGCCGATCGCGGCGGTGGCGCCGTCCTTGGCTGCGATCTCGATCTGGCGGAGTTCGAGCGAGCGGAGCTTCGCCTCGATCTCTTTCATCCGGCCGGACATCTGCGTAATGGGTGTGATGGCCGACGGGTCGTCGGCGGCGCGGTTGACACGCTTGCCGGTGGCGAGGCGTTCGAGCGTGGTGCCCAGCGCACTGGTGGCGTCCTTGAACGCGAACTGGGCGCGCATCAGGGGCACATTGGTCAGAACGCCGATCATCACCGTCGGTATCGGGTGCGCGGTCGGCGTGCTCGCCGAGCGGTGCGGCATCGGGGCGACGCGCATGCGGTGTAACCGTCACAGACCGAACCCCGCAGTCTTGCGGGGTGCCCTGCGGGCTTGCGATCGCTTGGAGCTGTGGCACGCTTGAGCGGTTCGGGACGCTCGGGCCGAGACAACCAAAGACATGGCACGCCTCGGGCGTGCGAGGAGGTGTGCGATGGATATGGCACGATCAGAAGCAAACGGCGTGACGCGTGCGGTCGAGGTGATCGCGTGCCCGTCGCGGTGGGCCCATGCGCGGGCGATGCGAGACTGGGTTGTTGCTGATAGCCGGGGGTCGGTTCTCGGCGCGGAATGACAGCGTGATCCGGGACGAGGATGGCCACGCGATCGCGTTCAAGTTCCCGGCCTGGGCCCGTGATGATGGGCCAATGCCGGCGGCGTGAAACGATTTGGCGGTGTGCGGGTGCGGTCGATCAGACGCTGAGGACCACCGCGTCGCGCGGGTCGACGGCGAGGCCGACCTTGCTGGTGCCCTCGCGCTGCGCGCCCGTGTGGTCGAGGAAGGCCGACTCGTGGGCGGCGCCGAGGGGGTTGATCTCGGCGGCCTTGACCTCGATCTGCCCGCCGAGCATCACGTGGTGCTGGGCGATCTCGCCGAGGTGGATTGTCGAGCGGTGGTCGCCGACGAGCGCGCCGGGCGTGTCGGCGGGGACAAGGCGGAGGGCTTCGGGTCGGACGGAGATCATGGCGTTGGCACCCGCGGCCATGGGCTCGACGGCGGCGTCGGGGGCCGCGTGCACGCGGCCCGCGGCGGTGTCGAGCTCGAGGCCCGCGTCGGTTGAGGAGGCGACCGTCGCGGGGATGAAGTTGGTCTCGCCCAGGAATTCGGCGACGAACTTGCTCTTCGGGCGGCGGTAGCAGTCGCGGGGCGAGCCAACCTGGATGGTCTTGCCGAGCTTGAGGATCGCCACGCGGTCGGCCATGGAGAGGGCTTCTTTTTGGTCGTGCGTGACGTAGACGGTCGTGATGCCCGAGTCCTTGCAGATGCGGCGGATCTCGGTGCGCAGCTCGATGCGGAGCTTGGCGTCGAGGTTGGAGAGGGGCTCGTCGAGCAGCAGCACGTCGGGGCGGATGACCAGGGCGCGGGCGAGGGCGACGCGCTGCTGCTGGCCGCCGGAGAGCTGGTTGGGCTTGCGCTTGGCGTACTGGTCCATCTGGACGGCGGCGAGGGCCTCGCGTGCCTTCTCGAGACGCTCGGCCTTGGGCACCTTGCGGACGCTGAGCCCGAAGGCGACGTTCGCCTCGACGGTCATGTGCGGCCAGAGTGCGTAGGACTGGAAGACCATGCCGGTGTTGCGCTTGTTTGGCGCGGTGTGGGTGACGTCGCGGCCGTTGAACTTGATGCTGCCGGCGGTGGGATCGATGAAGCCGGCGATCATGCGGAGGAGGGTGGTCTTGCCGCAGCCGGAGGGCCCGAGGAGGAAGAACAGCTCGCCGGGCTCGATGGTGAGGGAGATGTCGTCGACGGCTCGGGTCTTGCCGGCCGCACCGATCGCGGGGAACTCCTTGACGATGTTCTCGATCTCGATGCGGGTGGACATGGCGTTTCCGGGAGGTGTGTGGGTGGGCTCGGCCTGCGCGGGTCGGGGGTAAGGGTAGCGTCGGCGGTGGCTGGTTGGTGCCCCGCCGCGGGGCGTGGAGGTGGCCGGCTCGTGTGGTGGGCGTGGGGTCGGCGTGGGGTCGGCGTGGGTTTGGCGTGGAGATGTCACGGCGGGATGGACATGCGGGGGTGGAGCGGGTGGAATGGGGGCGATGCGGCCGTCGATTCCTTCTATAAAGCGATTGCAGGCGTTGCGGGCCCGGCCTGCGCCGGGGGTGCCGCTGGGCGATGCGGTGCAGCGTCAGCTCGATCTGCTCAAGCGGATGGAGCGGGACCTTCGCGGCATGGGGGCGGTGTGGGCGCGGGTGAGCGAGGGCGGTGCGGCTGGCGAGGGTGCCCAGCGGGCGGTGCTGCCGTTGCCGCGTGGCATCCGTGAGCGGGCCCGGCCGATGCGGTTTGCCAGGGGTGAGCTCGTGGTGGGCGTGCCGGACCAGTCGACGAAGTTTGCGATCGACCGCTGGCTTCGGAGCGGGGCGGGGCGGGCGATCAGCGTGGCGGAGGGCTCGCGGATCGCGCGGGTGAAGGTCGTGGTGTCGCGGGCGGTCTGAGCGGGTGGGGAGAGCAGGCGGGGCGAGCCTCGCGCGTGGTTGCTCGCTGATTGGCGCGCGGTTGGTCGGGCATTCAAGCGGGGCTGACGAGCCTGGCGCGGGTCGCGGGGGGTTGCGTGGGCGTTCCACGCTGATGGTGTGGGAAGGGGGGCTTGGGGGTCGTTATTGGCCCCTACGAACCCCTGAACAGGCCCGGTGTGGATTTGCGGTGGGTGTGAATCCGCGCGGTTTATTCCCTCTGGGCGGGAATTCTCGGTCATTCGGCTGGCACGACCGGAAACGCGCGGCAGGTTGAGGTGATTGCTGGCGCTTTCGCGTTGGTGGTGGCCGGGCCCGCGGGGCTCGGGAACAGAGAAGAGATGTCGAGGGGATGCCCTCAACTTCAGCAACTGGACGGCACGGCGTCCGACCAATCGTTTCTGGCATGCGGCTGCGGGCGGGAACCCAGGCAGCGTGTCGGGCGTGCGTTCGGCCGGACGTACCGGGCGAAAGGAAGTTTCCCATGGGTGGTTTCAGCAAGATTGTCTTTGGTGGTGCTCTGGTGGCGGCTGCTGGTCTGGCGACCGCGGCCCCGACCGTGCCGGGTTTCCTGGTTGAGAACCTCGGCAACGTCGCGTTCACCGACAAGATCGATGTGGCCGACAACGGCAACATCTACTTCGGCCAGCGTGGCCCCGGCGGCAACACCGCCGCGGTGCACCCGGTCATGATCAACACCACCGGCCGCAACGCCGAGTTCCCCACGCCCATCGGCAACGCGCCGATCGCCGATCCCGACGCGATCGTCGTCGACATCTTCGGTGATGTCTCGGGCACGCAGGGCGACGTGATCGTCGGCGGCGTCGAGGGCATCTTCTCGATCGCGAGCGACGGCACCGTCACCGAGATCTACGGCAACATCAAGAAGATCAACAACCCCACCGACTTCGCCTTCGACGCGAGCGGCCGCCTGGTCTTCACCGACTGGAACCAAGGCCACATCCGCGCGATCAACGCGGACGGCTCGATCACCAAGTTCGCCCGCACCGTGGGTCGCTCGATGAACCTCGCCTTCGCCGCTGATGGCTCGTTCTTCGCGACCGACGACCAGGGCAACATCAACGCCTTCAACGCCGACGGCGACCGCGTCGCGGTCATCGGTGGCGCCTGGTCGACGATCTTCGTCGGCAACGGCTCGGCCGCCTGGGGCACCTCGCTCTACGCGATCGACACCACCACCGGCGACCTCGTCCGCTTCGACGAGAACCTCGCGGGCGAGACCGTCGGCTCGGGCTTCAGCGGCACCTTCGGTGACGCGGCCTGGTCGAACGGCGGCGACCTGTTCCTGACCAACAGCGGCACGAACGTGCTCCGCGTGGGCGAGCCCATCCCGGCTCCCGCCTCGCTGGCACTGCTCGGCCTCGGCGGCCTCGTCGCGGCCCGTCGCCGCAAGTAAAGAAATGCCGGGTCAGCCGGCATCGACTGGACCGGTTTCGTACGAGCCAGTCCGGCACCTGACCCACCCGGCCGCGGTGCTCCGCCCGAGCATCGCGGCTTTTCTCTCCGCAACAGACCGCCCTTTCAATGGTGGTTGCGGACGTGACTGACTAAGACCCACTCAACGAAGCCCCGGCGCACACCCACCGTGCCGGGGCTTTGTCTTGCGC
>CAYQAD010000056.1:0-2517 GCA_964415125.1 uncultured Phycisphaeraceae bacterium
AGCAGGGGGGCGTTGCGAAGACGGGCATCATGGTGGGCATCGGCGAGCGCGACGACGAGGTGCTGGCGCTCATGGACGATCTGGTGCGTGACACCGCCAAGCACGAGGGCCCCAAGCCCGGCGACCCGTGCGACATCCTCACGATCGGGCAGTACCTCCAGCCGACGCGCAACCACCTGCCGATCGACCGGTGGGTGCACCCGGACACGTTCGCGATGTACCACCGCGAGGGGATCGAGCGCGGGCTGAAGGTGGTCGAGTCGGGCCCGCTGGTGCGAAGCAGCTACCACGCGGACATGCAGGCCGACGCGCTGAGCGACATCGAGGCCGAGCGTGAGGCCGCGGGGCAGGCCGATGGTCCGTCCGGCGGCGAGAGCTCGATCGCGACGGTCAACCGCCTCATCGACGAGTCGCGGCGCCGCTAGCCCGCCGGAGCACCCGCCGCATGAATCCGCAACTGGTCGAGCGGCTGCTCCGCGGTATTGAGGAGAAAGACCTCTCGACCGCGGCGCACACGTGGCGCGTCGTGCTCTACACCCGCGCGCTGGCCGAGGAGTTTGGCATCGACGATGAAACGATGCGGCTGCTCACGCACGCGGCCGCGCTGCACGACGTGGGCAAGATCGACATCCCCAGCAGCATCCTGCAAAAGCCGGGCAAGCTGACCGACGACGAGTTCGATGTCATCAAGCAGCATCCGGTGACGGGCTTCGCTCGGCTCGTCTCGCTCGACGTGACCGAGGAACCGATCCTGAATCTGGTCAAGCACCACCACGAGCGGTGGGACGGGCTTGGGTATCCCTTCGTGCTCGCGGGCGAGGACATCCCGATCGGGGCGCGGTTCTTCGCCGTGATCGACACGTTTGATGCGCTCACAAGCATTCGGCCCTACCGGCAGGAGGTCGGCGAGGCGGCGGCCCTGCGCGCGATCGACGAGCTGGTCGCGGGCTCGGGCACGCGGTATTGGCCCGAGGCGGTGGAGGCGTTTGCCGGGCTGCACCGCACGGGCCGGCTGGACTGGATTCTGAGGTACTTCAACGACGCGTCGGCAACGCCGGCGTGGTGCCCGACCAGGGCGATGCCGACCGGCCGATGACGCGCGACCAGATGCGGGCCCAGACATGCGCCGAGACATGTTCCGAGACATGCGCCGAGCCGCGGGCCTGGCGTGTGCATTGTCGTTAGCGTCTGGAGACGCGGGCGAGTGCGACGTCGCGTTGCTCGTCGTCCATCTCGTTCCACTGCTGCTGGGCTGCGGGTGATGCGAAGGCGACGCGCTGGCCCCGGTGGGTCGAGACGATGTCGGGGTTGGTGGCGTTGCCGGTGACGGGGCAGTTGGTGTTGAGGGCCGCGGCCTGGGCGGCCAGTTCGGCCTCACGCTCGCGGGCCTGCGAGCGCGTGCTCACGCACGCGGAAAGCGTGCCCAGTGAGACGGCTACCAGCAGGGCGGCGTGGATCGCTCGGTGTGTTGTCGGCGTGTACATCGTCGTCGTCCGGTTGGGTGGAGAGTGGGTGCGGGCTGGGTCTGTTTTGGGTTGGGGGTCCTGCGCTGTCGTCGGCTTCGATGCGATCTACAGGCCGGTGAGCTTGCGGAGGGCCTTGTCCATCGCGGGGGGCACGGGCAGCACGCCGAGCCTGCTCTGCTTGACGAGCACGAAATCGGCGAAGCGGTCGTCGGCCTTGATATCGGCGAGCGTGACGGGGGTCTTGGCGGGCCTGACCGCCTTGACGTCGACGAGGCACCACTTGATGTCGCCCTTGGCGGTGCGTTCACCGATGTGGCCCGGGTCTTCGTACGCGGGCTTGATGACCTTCGCCAGGCCGACGATGGCGCGCTCGTTGCCGGTGTGGTAGATGAACGCCTCGTCGCCCTTGGCCATGGCGCGCATGTGCATCTGGGCGGTGGGGTTGCGGACGCCGGTCCACGCGGTGGATTTGTCGGCCTCGAGCTGGTGGTAGGGGTAGTCGTCGGGCTCGGTTTTGAGCAGCCATGTTGTCATGGTCGGTGCGCCTTTGCGTGCGAGTGATGCCGACCGCGTGGTGCGCGATGCGGTTTGAGCGACGCATTGTGCGCGATGGGTGCGACGTCTGCTGGCGCCGCGTCGTGTGCGCAACGGAAAAGGGGAGCCGGCGCCGTGCCGACTCCCCTTTGGGTTGGGTCAGGATGTCGATCGCGGATTAGCGGATCGAGGAGACGGTGACGGGCTTGGAGCCGGCCTCGGCCTTCTGCTCCTTGCTGCCGCAGCCGCCGCAGCAGCCGTTCTTGCCGTCACCCTCGCAGCCGTCCTTGAGCTGCTTGCACTCGGCCTTGGCGGCGGTGCCGCAGGCGGCGGCGGAGGTGCAGGCGTCCTTGGCCTTCATGGTGTTCATGGAGGCGACGGCGAGCACCTGGAAGCGCTCGAAGGGGCAGGCGGGGAGGGCGGCGGCGGTGGTCATCGCGGCCGAGGCGGTGCAGGACGACTTGCCCGAGCAGTCGCTGGCGTTGGCGACGGCCTGGGTGGCGCCGCAGGCGGCCTT
>CAYQAD010000056.1:2617-9604 GCA_964415125.1 uncultured Phycisphaeraceae bacterium
CCGCAGTCGCTCTTGGCGGCGACGGTGGTGACGGCGGCCTTGTCGCCGCAGTCGGCCTTGGCGGCCGAGCAGTCGGACTTGGCAGCGACGGTGGTCGTCGCGGCGGGGGCCATCAGCGAGCAGCAGCCGCCGGCCTTGGAGGCGACGGTCTGCACGGCCGGGGTCGCGGCCTTCTCGGTCGAGCAGGCGGCCTTGTCGGTCGAGCACGACGAGGCGAGCGGGCAGCCGGTGCTGGCGTAGTTGAACGCGGCAACGCCGGTGGCCACCACCGCGGTGATCGCGGCAACACTGGTCAGGACGCCACCAAATCGACAACCATGCTTCATTTCGTCGCTCCTTGCGGGCCGTTGGGCCGTGTGATTCTGGCCGTTTCGGCCCGGAAATCGGTGATCTGGGATCTGTCAGCTGGGGCGTGCCCACATGCGGCAGACCCCCCGGAATTGCACTGACTCGGTCGGCAGGATCGGCTCGATCCGCCTCCCTGTCAATGCCTCGGTTACGCAGTGTATTCACGTCTGTGACAATCGAGCAGCGAATTGTCGAGCGGTCGCTCGATCGGGCGGGTGACACCCTCGCCGCGGCCCCCGAAACCGGACGACAGGGTCGGCTGGCGGGCGGAAGTCCGCGGCGGCTCGGCGGCGAATGCTGCTCGATAGAGAAGGTTGCCGGGCCCGGGTGGATTCGCCCGTGCTCTGGGCCGATAGCACCCGCGTCCGGGCTCCGCCAGCCCGTCCCGAGGGTGCCATGTCCGACGAATCCGTACACAATCCGACCGACCAGCCCACCCCCGAAGGCATCTCTCCCGAGGGTGCGTCGCCGCACGGCATGCCCGAGACGCTGCCGAAGCAGGGCGACGACGTGCTCGACCTGCTCAGCGGGCTCGAGTCTCGGCTGGACGAGCTGAAGCGTTTTCACGCGGAGAAGGTCGTGGTGGAGGCGCGGCTGCGGGAGCAGTCCGAGGCGCTCGACGCGCGATCGGCCGAGCTCGATGGCACGCGCTGTGAGTTGCAGGCGCGGGGCGAGGAGCTGGACCGCGCGCGGGCCGAGCTCGACGCGGCGCGCGAGGAAGTGGCCAGCGCGCGTGACGCGCTCGAGCAGCAGCGTGCGTCGGTAGAGGCCGATCTGTCGGCGCTTGCCGACGAGCAGGCGGCGTTCGGCGACGCAGCCCGTCGCGCGACCGAGGCCGAGGCTCGGGCCGAGCAGCTCGAAGCGCGTGTGGCGGAGCTGGAGCGTGAGATCAACACGCTGCGCGAGCAGCACGAGCAGGTGCGGGCGGGCGTGGCCGAGCGGGTCGAGCATCTGGTCAGCGAGATCGCGAAGGTCGAGGAGCAGCGTGACGCGGAGCGGTCGGCGCGTGAGCGTGAGGCCGAGACCTCGGCGCAGCGCGTGCGGGAGATGGACGAGGCGCTGGGCTCGGCGCGAGCGAGCGCGTCGGCGCGCGACCGGGAGGTCGAGTCGCTGCGGGGTGCGCTGCACGAGGCGGCCCAGCGCGCGGCGCGGACGGAAGAACAAACCATCGAGGCCCTCGCCGAGGCCGAGGCGCAGCGGGACACCGCCCGCGCCGACGCCGAGATTCTCGAGAAGAAGCTCGCGGACCTGACGGCCCGGCTCGACGAGATCGGCACGACGAGCGAGTCGCAGCAGGGCGAGCTGGAAGCTCTTCGGCGTGAGGTCGAGGAAAAGCGCGAGGTCGCCGAGCGGGCCCAGGCGGAGCTTGCCGAGCTGCGTGAGGCCGCGGCGGCCGAGGCGGCGCGTGCGACGAGCCTCGAGCTGGCAGTCAACGAGGCGAACGAGCGCGGCGAGGCGCAGGCGAGCGAGCTGCGCGATGCAGCCGAGGCGGCGCGGGCCGAGAGCGAGACGCTGCGCGGCGAGATCGAGTCCTTGCGGAACCAGATCGAGACGCTCGAGGCCGATCTCGCGACGGCTCGGGATGTCGCCGAGGGTGTCTCGGCGTCGTCGGAAGACCGCGACCGCGCGGCCGAGGCGGTGCGCCAGGAACTCGAAGCGGCCACGACGCGTGAGCAGGAGCTCGCGACGCGGGTCGAGTCGTTGCAGGGCGAACTGAGCGAGGCGCTCGAGGCGGCGGCGAAGGCTGCGGCCGACGCGGCGGCGGCGGTCAATAACGCCCAAGCGAACGAAACACCGGCTGTTGCCGAGGCCCAAGCCGAAGCGACTGCCGATTCCGCGGATGAGCCTGCTGCGGCCGAAGCGTCCGCGGCGGTCGATACTGGCCGGCTCGCGCAGCTCGAAGCGGCGCTGGCCGAGGCCGAGGCGGCCCGCGAGGCGGCCGAGTCGCGGGTTGCGAAGCTCGAGGCGGCGGTGACGGAGCTGAGCGCCGGGCGGAACCGCGCGGGCGAGGCCGCGTCGCACGACGAGGTCTTCATCTCGCGGCGTCGGGGGCGGCTGAAGCGTCAGCGGCTGTTGCTCGCGGCGCAGTCGCGCAAGCTCCGCAAGGCGAGCGTGGCGCTGCGGCAGAAGTTCGAGGAGTCCGAGCGATTGCTGTCCAAGCGTGCCGAGGTGCACGCGGCGGCGCGGGCGGTGGCCGAGGCGCAGAAGTCCGCGAAGCGCAAGCGCGCCACGCTGACCGCGGTGTGGTCGGTGACGGGCATCGTCGCGACGCTCTCGATTCTCGCGGGCCTGTCGCTGGGCATCGCCAAGCAGGTGGTGCCGGGGCAGTATCTGGCGAGCAGCACGCTGGCGGCCGACGCGCAGGCGCGGATCATCGACGGCGGCGAGTTCTACGCCTGGTCGGAGTACATGGGCGAGCTGTTCTCTGACCCGCGCTTCCACCAAGAGCTGGCGGGCCGAATGGCCCGGCGTGGCATGGCGGATCTGGCGAGCGGGCCGGCGGTGGCGGACCGTCTGGAGTCCGACCTTGTCGTGACCGAGACGGGCGAGGGCGAGCTGCGCGTCGAGATGATCGGCCGCGGCGCGGACCGGGCCGAGCGTGAGCTCGAGACGGTGGTGGCGACCGCGGCGAGCTTCGCCAATGGGACGCGCCAGTCGCGGCCCGATGGGTTGCTGACGATCGTGAGCGAGCCGCCGGCGGCGGGCGATGCGGCGATCGACAATGGGCGGATCGTGCACGCGCTGATTCTGTTCGGCGGCGGCAGCACGCTCTGCCTGCTGGTGGGCATCGTGATCTGGCGGCGGATGGTCGCGGCGAAGGCGGCCTTCGAACGCGAGGTGCTCGCGGCGGCGAGCAGCGAGTTCGTCACCGATATGTGAGCCGGCCTTTCAAGGAAGCGCGCGTGGCACGGCCGTGCGGCGCGCGGGGCGGATCGACGACGCCGAGCGGCGGCTCCAGGCAACGACGGCAAATCACCGGCACAACGACACCACAACAACGCCATCTGCGGTTCACGCAGCGCCGATTGGCGTGCGTGGGGTGCAGATGGCGTTGATCTCGTGCGGTGTGTGACGCGACGGGTGGAAGTGGGGGGCTTAGAGCTGGTTGGTGATGCCCGGCGCGGTCGCGAGCAGGATGCTCGGGTTCACGTCGCCCGAGGCCACGGGCACGATCGCGATGCGAGTCGCCGAGCCGGGCGCGAGGCTGACCTCGTTGGTGATGAGCGCGCCGGTGGAGGTGAACTGGCCGAGCGTGGCGACGACGTTGTCGTTCGCGTCGAGGGCGACGAGCTTGAAGGGCTCGTGCGCGGCGGTGCCGGGCAGGTTCAGGCAGAACAGACGCGAGGCGCCCCACTCGGGGTTCGACCAGAGCGCGGCCTTCGCGTCGACGCCCTCCTGCTGAGAGACAAGCACGACACGCTGGGTGTCGGGATCGAACAGGGCGTCCTGGACGT
Source organism: uncultured Phycisphaeraceae bacterium (assembly GCA_964415125.1). Taxonomy (GTDB): domain Bacteria; phylum Planctomycetota; class Phycisphaerae; order Phycisphaerales; family UBA1924; genus CAYQAD01. The sequence continues at coordinate 6,421 of CAYQAD010000056.1, forward strand.
ACTCGGAGCCGAAGCTCTGGACCATCGCGGCGAGCAGCGCGTCGTTGCGGATGACGCGGTCGAGGTCGCGGTGCTGGCCCCACATGAAGACCGTGGTCAGCCCGAAGACGACCGCGGCGGCGGCAAGGCCGAGCGCGGCGGCACGCCAGATCGGGGAGACCTGCCGGCTGGGGATCAGCGTGTTGCCGTCGTCGACGAGGCGGAGGTTCGCTGCGGCCCGCTTCTCGCGCTCGACCTGGATCGCGTCGCGGACCTTGCCGGCGAGCGATGCGGCGGGCGTGACCTCGGGGAGCATCGCCTCGATCGCGCCGAGGCGCTCCTGCTCGAGGCGGACCTGCTCGCGCACGCCGGGCGACGCCTGATCGAGCGCCGCCTCGAACGCGGCCTGCTCGTCGTCGTCGAGCAGGGCGAGGGCGTGGAGCTGGGCGAGCTCGAAGAGCTCGTGGGTCTGCATGGGCCGAATGGCGGGCTTTGGGTTGGTGGGGTCGTTCATTGTGTTTGCCGTGGGGGGGGTGGCTGTGGGGTGGTGAATGCCAGCGTGTCCGGTGGGGTTGTTTGGGGTCGGCTTGCTTGGGGGGGTGTTGCTGTGGTGCGTCATGTGGCGAGCTCCTCGCTCGTGCGCTCCCTCAGCCGGACGAGTGCTCGGCTCAGTGCGCTCTTGATCGTTCCGAGTGGTGTGTCGAGCTCTTCGCCGATCTGGCGGAGGGTCTGGCCGCGGAGGTAGGCCCGCGTGACGACCGCCCGTTGGAGCTCGGGGAGCTCGGCGATGCGTTCCATGACGCCCGCGAACTTTTCGTCGTGCTCGATGCCGCTCTCTGCGACCTCGGCCCGACCGACGTGGCCGGCCCCGAGCTGGCCCTCGTCGAGGGCGCCCGCGGAGATGCGGGCCCGCTTGCGGCGGAGGCGGTCGACCAGGTGCCGACGCGTGATGAGCATGACCCACGTGACGAGGGCGGCACGGGCGGGGTCGTACCGATCGGCGGTCTTCCAGAGCCGAACGAAGACTTCCTGCACCGCGTCCTCGGCCTCTTCCGTCGTGGGCATCGCCTGATAGGCCATGCGATACACCAGCGAGCCAAACCGCTCATAGAGGTCGTCCACCGCGCCGGGCGCATCCGACGCGACGCGTTGCATCAGCGACAGGTCGGCGGCTTTACGCTCGGCGACCGTCGCGGCGTCCGCGGGCGTCTTGGATTGCTTGGAGCGTGCGGCGGCCATTGCGCGAGGTTCCTTGGATGCCTTCTTTGAGGCGAGGTGCCTGTGCGTCCCTATCCGTACAAGGGCATTCGGCGTTTCGTCTGCTGGGCCCTCGTCGGGCCGTCCTTCGGCCAGTTGGGGCGTTCGCTTCGGCCCGGCGGCGGGGGCCTGAAGAAGTCCATGGGGAAATGCCGAGCGTTGCGTCGGCGGTGATCCGCGGGGCTGATTTGCTTGGATGTCTCCGTCCCGGCTGGTGCTTTCCGGCTGGCTGATCCCGCTGGGGTGCACTGGTCGAAACGGTCGGCCAGGTGCTCGGGAAGAAGGTCCCAAACCCATGCGCCACGAGGCGATACGCACGATTCCGAAAGAGGATGCTCGGGTCGCCCGCGGTTGGCGCGATTTATGACGAATATCGGCCCTTCGGCGGAGGTTAACCCGATGCGACTTCGCGTCCAAGTCCGCAGGAGCAAGAAAGGCCCTTCTTGATTGGTTTTTGATAGGTTCCGCGGGCTCTGGAGCGCATCTGGCGCGAGGTTTCCGCGGGGGGCCCAAATGGGGGGTTGTGGTGGATAACCAGTCTGTTTCCACGCCGGGCGGGGCCGGATCGGGCGGGGCGGCGGGCTTTGCCGTTGCACGGTGTGCCGGCTAGCCGATAGACTTATGGGGGTAGGGTTCGAGAGAGGGACTCTCGGCCAAGGGGGGCAATCGTGCCAACCGTTCGCACAACCCACGCCAATCGGCATCGCTGCAATCCCGCGGCTCGGGGTGCGTTCACCCTTATCGACGTGCTCGTGTCGATCGGTGTGATGGGCCTGCTCATCGCGATCATGCTGCCTTCGCTTTCGAGCGTGCGTGAGACCGCGCGTCGGGTGGCGTGCGGCTCGAACATGCGGCAGGTCGGGCTGGGCGTGCACCTGTACGCCGACGCCAACCGCGAGAAGCTGCCACCCACCGTGCGGGCCGAGACCGCCCGCTACGAGCTGCGCGGCGACAAGGCCGGCGTGGTCAACACCGCGGCCGAGGCGATGACGATGCGCTTCGCATCCGAGAAGGACGGCATCAAGAACTCCGAAGGCTGGGACGGCCTCGGCTACCTCTACGCGGGCGGTCATCTCTCCGCACCGGGCGTTTTCTATTGCCCCAGCCACGCGGGCGATTTCCGGGCCCGCGATGTTCTGCCCGACTGGCAGCGTGACGACGTCCAACTCGTCGGCAACTACAACCTCCGCGTCGAGTACGGCATGCAGCCGGGGCAGCACATTCGCCTCGGCCGGCTCGAGTCGCGCGTGGCTCTGGTGACCGACGGGTTCAGCTCCGATGGTGTGCTCAACCACGCCGAGGGCGCGAATGTGCTCCGCGTTGATGGCTCGGTGAAGTGGTTCATGGATCGCAACGGCAATCTGGGCTCGCGTCTGAATCAGGCGGCGTTCCGGATGCCGGGCAACGGCCACTCCGGCGGCGGCACGCCCGCGGGCCCGACCCACGTCGACCCGGGCTCGATCTGGGAAGACCTCGACCGCATCGCCGGCCGGGCCAAGTCGCGTCGGGGCCGCTGAGCGCCGCGGGGTTCGGTCGCCGGGTATGACTGCGGCGAAGACCATCGCCTGATTGCATCACGAGCCTTGGGCTGCCGGGTTGCGCGTCTGCGTGCGCGCCGGTCGGTGTGATCGTCGGTACAGTTCCCGCATGAATACACCACGCACTTTGTTCTCGGCTGCGGTCGCGGCGGTTTGCGCCGTATCGTCCGCCATGGCCCAGTTGACTCCAAGCAAGACCTACTTCGGCATCGATCGCCCGATCGTTGTCGATCTCGCTGTTCCCGCCTCGGCTGAGGGCGAGGTGAGCATCCGCCTCATGTCGCCCCTCGCTGCCGACGGCACCGCGAAGACGATCGCGACCGCGCCCGCGAGCGCGGGTGCGGTGGATCTCGCTCAGTTGTTCCCGGTGCTCTGGTCGCGGCAGGCGCCCGAGGCGACGACGACGTACG
>CAYQAD010000056.1:9704-11732 GCA_964415125.1 uncultured Phycisphaeraceae bacterium
ACGCGGGGCGACATCGTTGTCCGCCTCCGCCCCGATCACGCGCCCAACTCGGCGTGGAACTTCCGCACGCTCGTCGAGGGCGGGTACTACGAGGACATCCTCTTCCACCGGATCATCGACGCGAGGCCGAACAGCGACCCCTTCGTCATCCAGGTGGGCGATCCGACCGGCACGGGTGCGGGCGGCCCCGGGTACTTCATCGACCTCGAGGACTCAAACCTGCCCCACGACTTCGGCGTGATCTCCATGGCGCGGTCGGGCGATCCGAACTCCAACGGCTCGCAGGTCTTCCTGTGCCTCTCGCGCGGCGGCACTGAGTTCCTCGACGGGCGGTACACCACGTTCGGCCAGTCGATCCAGGGTGCCGACGCGATCCGCGCGATCGCCGATTCGCCGGTCGGCCAGGGCGATCGGCCGACGGGCTCGGACCTGCCGAAGATCATCACCGCGCGCCTCGTCGACGCGGCGCCGCACGGCACCGGCGCGATGCCGGTGAAGAACCCGCTCGAGTCGGGCGCCCGCTAAGCCCACGCTCGCCAAACAGGCACCGCGCGACGGCTCGGATTTGTGCGCATGGACAAAGCCCGCGAGGCAGCGCGCCTCGCGGGCTCTTCGCTTGGCGATCGCGCGTGGAGGCGATTGGGCGCGGTTGGCACGCGGCCGGTTAGAAGGCGGCTTGCAGGCGGAAGAAGAGCATGCCCGCGGGATCGGACTCGGCGCTGGAGACCTCGTTGCCGCTGGAGTCGTCGATCTGGTACTCCTGCCAGACGGTCACGCCGCCGCCGGCGATGAGGCGGATGTTGGGCGTGGCGCTCCAGTCGACGCCGGCGAGGATGGGCACGCGGTTGTCGTTGAAGACGCCGTCGGGCACGGGGCCGTCGTCGTCCATGCGGAACTCGCGGAAGTTCAGGCCGCCACCGACGAAGAGCTCGGTGGTTTCGTTGGCCTTGTAGAAGAGTGCGGCGGTGGGGCCCTCGGTGATGATGGTCCGGCCTGCAGAGAGGCGCCATTGCTCGTCGATCTGCCAGTCGACCTGGACGAGCGGGAGGATGCGGGCGTTGTCCTCGAGACGCGCCGCGACGCCCACACCGAAGCCCATGGTCAGCGCGTCGCTGAAGCGGTAGGACACGCCGCCGAAGCCGATGGGCTGGTAGATGCCGTTGTCGTTCGCGCCGGTCTCGGCGGCGATCTTGACGCCGCCGCCCGCGAACCAGCCCCACGCGGGGTTGATTCTGCCGTTGAATCCGATCGAGAGCGTGTGCTCGTAGGTGGAGTCGACGGGGTCGCCGTCGGCGATGAGATCGGTCGCGCCATCGAAGTCGTAGAAACTGAACTCGACGTCGTAGCTGAAGTTCGCGAAGACGCTGTCGGTCAGGGGCGTCGCGTAGGACGCGCCCGCGCCGAGGCGGCCCACGGAGGAGTCGCCCTCGCCGTCGAGGTCCGAGTTCAGCGAGAACGTCGTCTGTGCGCGCAGCGTCATGCGGCCCTTGCCGAGCAGGTCGCGCTGGCCTGGCGGGGGCGTGGGCACGGCGTCGTCGCTGGCCTCGGCGGGCTGTGCGGCCGCGACGCTGCAGGACATCGCCAGCAGCAGTGGGGCGGCGAGCATCGTGCCCGCGCGTGAGGCTGCGAGACGTTGGCTGGTTCGGCGATTCAGTGGGCGGCACGCGCGGTTGGGCATGGCGGGATCCTCGGCACAGGCGGGCTCGCACCGGATGGCGACATCCGTGCCACGCGGACGGTGCGAGCGCGGAGGATAGCCGACCACGGGCGGCCGGGTTTCGTGCCGGGCGCGAGCGTTGTGAGCAGTGGGATCGGTGCGGCGGGCCTCGCGGGTTACGGGCAGCCGGCGGACCAGAGGGTGAGGTAGTAGGAGAAGTCGGAGAGGTCGACCGAGCCGTCGGGGATGCCGTTGGCCGTGCCGGTCGAGGTGACGTCGGCGCGCGAGTCCGACGCGGACCAGAGGGTGAGGTAGAAGGAGAAGTCGGAGAGGTCGACGTTGCCGTCGGGCGTGCCGTTGGCGGTGCCGGT
>CAYQAD010000057.1:0-11730 GCA_964415125.1 uncultured Phycisphaeraceae bacterium
AGAAAAAGGTGGCGATGGCGCTGGGTGTCCGCGCCACGCTCGCGAACGCGGCCTTCCTCCACGCGCTCAACGACGACGAGGCGAGCCTCATCAAGCCCCTCAGGCTGCCCACGCCCGTGGTCGTGATTCCCAACGGCATCTTCATGGACGAGGTCTCGCCCCTGCCCGAGGTCGGCTCGTTCCGGGCGAAGCACGCGGCGGTGGGCGACAAGCCGTTCATCCTGTTCCTGAGCCGACTCCACCACAAGAAGGGGCTCGACTATCTCGCCGACGCCTTCGCCAAGGTCGCGCCGCAGCGACCGGACGTGCAGCTGGTGGTCGCCGGTCCCGACGGCGGCGCGCGGGAGCCCTTCGAGCAGCAGATCGCGGCTGCGGGCCTGTCAGACCGCGTGCACCTGACCGGCCCGATCTATGGGTCCGATAAACTCGCGGCACTGGTCGACGCGGCGCTCTTTTGCCTGCCGAGCCGGCAGGAGGGCTTCAGCATCGCGATCACCGAGGCGCTGGCGTGCGGCGTGCCGGTGGTCATCACCGAGAACTGCCACTTTCCCGAGGTGGCCGAGGCGGGCGCGGGGCGTGTGGTGCCCCTCGACGCCGACGCCGTGGCCGAAGCCCTCATCGAGGTGCTGTCCACCGCCGACGCCCGCGGCACGCTGGGCGCTGCTGGGCGATCGCTGGTCGAAGAGCGGTTCACCTGGCCGCGGGTCGCCGAGCGTTTCGACCGGTCGTACCGCGACGTCCTCGCGGGCAAGCCGCCGACCGACCAGATCGCGTGAGCTGGCGACCGCCGCAGCCTGCGGCTGAAGGGAGGGCCGACCCGTGCGAATCGTGCATGTGATCGGCTCGATGCACCCCCGAACCGGTGGTCCACCGGTCGTGATGACGCGTCTGGCGGCTGCCCTCGCAACGCTCGAACACGACGTCCACATCATCGCGCACGATGACGCGGCACTCCGCCCCGAGATCGACGCGCTACTCGCTGGCGTCCCCGGCATGGACCGCGTCGAGATCGAGCTGATGCCACCCCCGGGCTCAAGGATCGACTCGATCCGCCGGCCGATGACCGCCCATCGCGTCGCCGAACTGGCCGGCGAGCACGCGTTTGTGCATCTCCACGGCGTCTGGGAGCCGGCGTTGCACGCTGCGGCCCGGGCGGCCCGCGCCACGCGGACGCCCCACGCCCTCACGCCCCACGGCATGCTGACGCCCTACTCGCTGCGGTCGAAGCGCTGGAAGAAGCGGCTGGCGCTGGCGCTCGGGGCCCGGTCGACACTCCGGCACGCGGCGTTCCTGCACGCGCTGAATCCCCACGAGGCCGACGAGCTCCGGTCGCTGGCCTTCGGCCCGCCCGCCGAGGTGCTGCCCAACGGCATCTTCCTCGAGGAGCTCGAGCCCCGGCCCGCGCCGGGGACGTTCCGAGGCGAGCATCCCGAGCTGGGCGATGATCCGTACGTCCTGTTTCTTGCCCGACTCCACCAGATCAAGGGCATCGACGTGCTCATCGACGGGTTTGCACGGCTCGCCGAGCGGATGCCCGGCGTGCGGCTGGTGGTGGCGGGGCCCGACGAGGGGTACCGCGAGGCGTGCGTCGCGGCGGTCGCCTCGGCCGGGCTTGCCAACCGCGTGCACCTGACCGGGCCGATCTACGGCCCGGCGAAGCGTGCGGCGCTCGTGGACGCGGCGGCGTTCTGCCTGCCCAGCCGCCACGAGGGCTTCAGCATCGCGATCACCGAGGCGCTCGCCTTTGGGCTGCCCGTGGTGATTTCCGACCGGTGCAACTTCGATGCGGTCGCGGAGGTGGGTGCCGGCGTCATCGTGCCGCTCGAGGGCGAGGCGGTCGCTGCGGCGCTCGCGGGCGTGCTGGGCGACGCCGGCCGGGCGGCCGCGATGGGCAAGGCCGGACGCCGACTCATCGCCGAGCGGTTCACCTGGCCCGTGATCGCGCGTCGGCTCGCCGAGACGTACGCGCGGTATAGCCGCCCGCGTTCGGATGGCGCGTGAACCCGGCCCGCCGCGTGCCGTATGGCGTGGAAGGGCGTTTTCCGCACAGTGCGGCCAACCCGCCCCGGCGGATCGGCCGATAGTCGATGCATTCGCCTCGGCCCATCGCTCGCTTGGCGCGTGCGGCGCGCCGACGATTGACGCTCGCGTATGGACAACCCCTTCGCCATCTCGTCGCTGTTCTGCCTGGTGGTTATCGGGGCGGTGCTCGCGCGCGACACCTTCACGCGTCGCTACGAGATCTTCTCGTACCGCAGCCTGTTCCTCTTCGGGTTCGCGATCTTCTTCCCCATCGCGGCGTTCCTGACCTTCCCCGGCATGGCCGCGACGCCCGAGGCGATCCGAACGCTCTCGATCGCGCAGGTCGTCTTTCTGATCGTGTTCCTGGTGTCTTCGCGCATCGGACAGCGGTTCGGATGGCTCGAGAGGGTCGTGCCCAAGGACCCCGTCGCGCCCAGCTTTCCGCTCTTGCTGACGTGGATCTTCACGCTCTTGATCATGGGCTCGGCCGCGGCCGCGGTGAGCCGGGGCGGATTCGGCGTGCTCTACATCGCCAACATCAAGTCGGGCCTGCTCGCCACGTCCGTGGCGCTGGCGGTGTACCTGCTCGTGTCTCGGAAGCTCAACCCGATCTCGCTGGCAATCGTCGTCGGCACGGTGCCTCTGGCCCTCGCCGCGTCGACGGTGGGCACGTCCGGGCGGCGCGGCATGCTCAGCGTCATGCTCGCGGGCGCGTGGATGTGGTACTTCGCGTCGATGCGCTACCAGAAGCTCTCGTCGATGCTCGCGCGGTTCGCGATCGCGGGCGTCGCGGTCGTGTTCGTCGTGACCGCCTACTCGACATTCCGCCACTCGCTCGGTGGCGCCGAGTCCGAGGCGCTCGCGCGTCAGGCGACCGCGCTGCGGCAAGGAGCCGCGAACGTCCAGTTCAGCAAGGACTCGTTCCTCAAGAACCTCTACCAGGACTCCGCTGACAACACCGTCTTCATCATCGAGACGTACGGCTCGGCGGCGCCGCACAACCCCTTGCACGGCATCGCCTACTACATCCTCAACCCGATCCCCCGTGCGGTCATCGGCTTCAAGCCCGAGGCGCTGGGCATCGAACTCCAAAAGAAGCGCAACGCGACGGCCAACCTCGGGCCCGGCATCATCGGGCACGGCTGGTACGAGTCGGGCTGGATCGGCATTATCGGGTACGCCGTCGTCTTCGGCTTCGTGCTCTCGGTGATCGATCTGATCGTGCAGCGCCGCGCGTACTCGCCCGTGCTGCTTGCGCCGCTCGGGGCGTCGCTTGGCAACGTGATGGCGTTGCCGCGTGGCGACACGCCGTTGTTCGCCGCGAGCATCACCGCGGAATTCATCGCGCCGTTCCTGATTCTCTACACGATCGCGCTGTTCGGACGGGGCTTCTTCGGCGCGTTCGCGCCGGTCTACCCGAGGGCGTGGCTCGAGGCGTGGGCGCGCGACTGGGGCCATGGCGAGGGCGACTACGCCGATGGCCACGACGGCTATGGCGGCCATGACAGCCACGACGGGCATGACGAGTTCGACGAGTACGGCGTCGCCGGCCCCGCCACATAGCTGCGCTTCAGATCGCAGCTTCGCCAGCGGTCACGGCCGGGCTTTCGATTGAGCCACGGCTCGGATCGCGCGCTCGAAGCCATCGACCATGTTCTCGATCGAGAACTCTTTTGTCGCGGTGTGCTGCGCGGCGGTTGCAAGTCGTTCGCGGAGGGCGTGGTCGCGGAGCAAGCGATCGAGCGTTGCGTTGAGGGCGGCCTGATCGCCGTGGGTGTAGGTGAGGCCGTTGACCTCGTGCTGGAGGGCCTCGATCTCGGGGTTCTGGGCCTCGCGTTTGTCGCTGGTGACCACGGGCAGGCCGTAGCCCATCGCGTGCAGGATGCTCAGGCCGATGTTCTCGGGATAGCAGAACGCGCTCGCCGCGCAGAACCAGGGCGCGATGTCGTGCTCGCCGTAGATCGCGCCGAGGAAGCGGACGGTGTCGCCGAGCTCAAGGCGATCGGCGTGCGCGCGCAGCCCATCGAGGGCGGGACCGTTGCCGACGATCGCGACGACGAGCCCCGGGTGCTGCTCGCGCAGGGAGGCCGCGGCCTCGAGGAGGCGATCGACGCGGTTGTCGCTGTGCAGCCTGGAGACGAAGAGCAGCACGCCGCCGGGGCGCTGCTTCGACGCGCCCGGCGCGTGCGCGCCGAGGCGGTGCTCGCGGCGGAAGGCGTCGAGCCGATCGGGGTCGTCCTGCCACGCGGCGCGGGCGGCCTGGATCGCCGACTGGTCGAGCGCATTGAGCGCGGTGAACACGCGACGCCGATCAAAGCCCGCCTCGACGAGCGCGATCGCGGCGGTGTGGTTGTAGGTCATCACGGCGCTGGCGAGCTTTCCCGAGAGGCGGCGGAGCATCGCGCGCCAGCCCGCCTCACGCTTGGAGTAGCCGTGCCCCCACAGGATCACCCGCGCCCCGCCGAGTCTGGCGCGGAGCAGGCCGGCGTACATGGGCGCGTGGCGGGTGTTCCAGGGCATGACAACCACGTCCGCCTCGCGCCTGCTGCACGCCCGCCATTGCGGGCCCGCCAAGACGATGCCGCCGCGCAGCTGGCGCTGCGGGCGGAGCTGGGCGTCGAATCCCTCGGGATCGGCGTTGGTGATCTTGCCCGTGTCGCCGTACCAGACGCGGAGGGCGAGGCCCTCGCGGGCGGCGAGCGCTTTGAACACCGGGATGCGGTACTTCGGGAGCGCGGGCTGCACCACGAGCACTCTGATCGGATCGGGTGTCATGCCGCATCTCCTGGCGCGTCGGCGTCGCGCCAGGGCCGATCGGCGGCGCATCGCGGGCACCATACCATCGGCACATGACCCTTCCCGGCACACTCCCCGGCACGGCACTCTCGCTGATCCTTCTCGTGCTCGCGGGGTGCTCGGTGCCCGCGGGCGGCGAGCCGGCGCCGACGGTCTCGGCCGAACCCGCCGCCGCAGGGCCCCCGGGTCGGGCAATCGCCCTGCCGACGCTGCGCACGCGGCTGGCAACGCCCAGGCCTGACGTGCCGCGCCTCACGGACCTCGCGACCGGTCGAGAGCTGATCGACGGCCGGCTGGGCGTGGTCGTCGAGGAAGGGCCGCGCTCGACGCCCGATATCCAGATCGTGCCCGCCGAGGGCGGCTTTGATCTTCTCGCGACGTTCTCGAACACCACAGATCGGCCCCAGCCGCTGGGCACGCTGCGCGTGCCGAGCATCGCGATGCCCCGGTCGGCGACGTGGTACGACTTCCGGCGCGGGTCCGAGCCGGTCCGGTTCGACCATGGCAACCGCGGCTTCCGCCGGGCGGACCACGCGTATCCGAGCGATCTCTACAGCCCCGTCGCGGTGCTCGCCGACGCGACCCACGCGATCGGCGCGAGCGTGCTCTACGACCCGCGCGTGGCCCGGCACTCGGTCAACGTGGTGCTGCGCACCAAGCGCCCCGCGAAGGTCGACGGCCCCGCGCAGGATCGGCGCTGGGTCTGGTCAATCCTCTTTGAGCTGGGCGGCACGATCGCCCCGGGCCAGACGCGGACATACACCGTGGCAGTCCGCGCGGCGAGCGCCTCGGACTGGATCCGCACGCTCGAGCCGTACCGCGACCACTTCCACCAGACCTTCGGCACGATCGCCTACGAGGCCGACCCGAGGCCCGTCCGCGGGCACTTCATCGCGGGTGCGCACGCGCAACGGCCCGAGAACCCGCGCGGGTTTCTCTTCGCGAATCGCCGGCCGGACGTGCACGGTTTCGCCCCGTGGGCTCGGATCATCGCCGCGGATGCAGAGCAGATGGGCGTCGAGCGCGTGATGCTCTGGGCGTTGTCCGGGCTGCACGCCGACGGGCGGAACAACTACCCACCGATCTTCATGACGGGCCTGGCGGAGACGCCCCGGGCCGAGCAGTCGGTGTCGATGCTCTCCTCGATCGCGGCGCGTGGGCTCTCGCTCGGGCTGTGGTGGGGCCGGTCGCAGGAGCACCTGTCCTCGTTCGCCGACCGCCAGATCTCGAGGCTCGATCCGAACGATCCCGAGCACGTCGCCAAGGCCCTGGCCGAGCTCGACGCGGCCGTGGCACTGGGCGCGCGGGAGATCGGGCTCGACGCGTTCGCGTACATGCCCGTCTGGCAAGCCGAGCGATGGCTCAAGACCCTCCAGGCGCGGGCGCCCGGCGTCCGCTTCGTGCTCGAGCCGAGTCCGCCGGACGTCCTGCATCGCCTCGCGCCCGCCTACACGCGGGGCGAGGTGCTCACCGAGCGGCACGCGCTGGCCGACCTGCTGTTGCCGGGGCACGAGACGTGGGCGCAGATCCGCTTCGACACGCTCCGCAAGAGGCTCGGGCGCATGACGCCCGATCAGATGCAGCTCGAAGCCGAGCGCATCGCCCGCCTCGGGTTCGTGCCCGTGCTCTTCGAGCCCATCCCAAGGCCCGATCGGGCGACCGCGGCGCTCCGATAAGACCAGCGAGCCTGCACGAACCGCACGGTGTGCCATCGTTCGTGCGAGATGTGGCGCGACCCGCTCGCACCGCCTCGGGGGGTATCCGACCCTGTCATGTGAAACGGAGGCAGTTTCCATGCACAGGCTTCTCGCAACATGTTCCATGCTCACGCTTGCGCTCGCGACGCTGATGCCCGCGAGCGCGATCGCGCGGAACGACGGCGTTCGCCCGGTGATTGGCACGCCGCGTGTTCAGCTCGGCAACGACGGGCGCATCCGCGTGAACCATCCCAACACTGGCGCGATGCTCATCGGCCCGCAGGCGAAGGTGTACGACACCCGAGGCGTCAAGCCGTCGCTGCGCGTCGTCCCCGTTCGCCGGGGCTTCAACCTCATCGCGACGTACCGCAATACGCGCAGCACGTCGCAGCCGCTCGGATCGCTCGTGCTGCCCGGCCTGGCGATCGACCGGCAGGCGACGTGGTACGACTTCCGCCGCGGCTCGGAGCGGCTCGAGTACGACCACGGCAACACCAGCATGGTCCGCGGCGGGCACTCCTACCCGAGCGACCTTTACAGCCCCGTGGCGGTGGTCGCCGACGAGAACATCGCGATTGGTGCGAGCCTTCTGTACAACCCGCTCGAGTATCAGCACGAGGTCGTCACCCAGCTCCGCTCGAAGGGCTACGCCCGCACCACGCCGGCCGCGGCGGGCGAGCCCGATCGCGACTGGCGCTGGCAGGTCGTCTTCATGCTCCGCGGCGACATCGCCCCGGGCGAGACGCGCGAGTACACCCTCGCGGTCCGCTTCGATCGCCCGAGCAACTACATGGACACGCTCCAGCCCTACGCCGACTACTTCGCCCAGACGCACGGACCGGTCGCCTACGTCAAAGACCCGCGCCCCGTGAAGGGTTACTCGGCGGCGCAGAACCATGACCGCAGCGCCGCGAACCCACGCGGCTTTGGGTACGGCGATCGCCGGCCCGACCAGTTCGGGTTCGAGCCCTGGGCCAACCACCTCCGCGAGGAGGCGGCGAGCAGTGGATACGACCGCACCATGATCTGGGCGCTCTCGGGCCTCCACCGCAACGACGCGATCAACTTCCCGCCGAACTTCGCCTCCGGCATCGCCGAGTACTCGCCGGCCCGCCGCACCCGCGGCCAGCTCCGCACGCTCCGCAACGAGGGCATCTCCCTCGGGCTCTGGTGGGGCCGATCCCAGCAGATCATGGAGGGCTGGCACAGCGACCACATCGAGTACCTCGATCCGAACAACCAGAACCATGTGCGCACGGCCATGAACGAGCTCGCCGCCGCGGAGCGCTTCGGCCCGCGTGAGATCGGACTCGACGCGTTCGTCTATCTCCCGCTCTGGGAGGCCGTGCCCTGGTTCGAGCGCCTGCAAGAGGCGATGCCCAACACACGGTTCATCACCGAGCCCAGCGCGTGCGACATCCTGCACCGCCTCGGTCCGACCTGGGTGGAGGCCAACGTCATCACGAAGCGGCACACCCTCGCCGACCTCGTGAACCCGGGACACGAGACGTGGGCGAGCGTTCGATTCGACCTGCTCGAGCGCAGCCAGGGCGCCCTCTCGCCCGAGCAGCGGCGCGATGAGCTGGAGCGGCTCGTTGATCTGGGCATGGTCCCCGTGCTCATGGGCCAGGCGCCGCTGCCGCGGAACATCCCCGAGTCCGGCAGCGTCGCCCAGGCCGACGATCCGAGCGACGTGGACCACAACGAGGCGAACGACAAGACGCAGTTCGAGCGCAATCCCGAGGAAACACGCCGTCAGCCGGGCTGGCTGCGTCGGCAGGCGACCCACCCGCCGGAATAGGAACCGCAGCAGAGTGGGCCGAGCGGATCTCGCCGCTGTCGTCCGCTCAGTGCCCGCGTCAATCCATCCGATCGCGCAGCCATTGGTAGTGCGCCGCCAGACCCCGCGCAAGCGGGGTCGCCGGCGTGTACCCCAGCTCGGCTCGGCTGCGCGTCAGGTCGGCCCAGGTGCGCTGCACGTCGCCGGGCTGCTCGCTGCCGCGTTGGACAATCGGTTCTCGGCCGACCGTTTCGCCGACCGCGGCGATGAGCTCGTCGACGCGCACGGGCGCGTCGGACCCGAGGTTCCACACGCGGTAGCCGTGCGCGTCGATGCGGTCGTGGGCCGCGAGGATGCCCGCGACGATGTCGTCGACGAACGTGAAGTCTCGGCTCATCGATCCATCGCCGAACATCGTGATCGTTTCGCCCGCGTGCACGGCGCGGAGGAAGAGGTTGATCGCGAGGTCGGGCCGTTGCCGCGGGCCGTAGACGGTGAAGAAACGGAGGCAGGCGACGGGCGTGCCGGTGAGGCTGTGGTGCGTGTAGCACTGCAGCTCGTTGGCCCGCTTCGTGGCGGCATAGGGGCTGATCGGCTCGTCGACCGCCATGTCCTCGGCGAAGGGGGCGGCCGGGCAGTTGCCGTAGACGCTGCTGCTCGACGCGCACACGATCCGCGTGCAGCCCACAGCCTGGGCTGCGGCGAGCACGCTGGCGGTGCCAAGGACATTGACGCGCACGTACCCCGCGGGGTCGGCGATGCTCGGCCGAACCCCCGCCTTCGCCGCGAGGTGGATGACGCTGTCGCACCCGGCCAGCGCCGCTTCGAGTCTGGGCTGGTCGCACAGGTCGAGCTCGTGGAGCGAGAACCGATCGCCGCCCACCGCCGCGACGCTCGCGGCATTGGCACGCTTGATCGACTCGTCGTAGTACGGATCGAAGTTATCGATCCCGACGACCCGCGAGCCGCTCGCGAGCAGCGCCTCGGAGAGGTGCGACCCGATGAAGCCGGCCGCCCCGGTCACCGCGACCGTGCCACGCGGCTGCTGCTTGTGCTGATCCGATCCCATCCCGCGAACCCCTTTGCGCACCGCTCCGAACGCCGCCGCGTGCCGGTCGCGGCTCGGACCCTGAGGGGCACGCGGGGCTGCGCCGGACGCGCCGTGCGAGGACCACGGTAGTCGCGGCGGGGCGGGGGCCCGCGGCCCACGGGCGTCGCCCCGAGCCGGCGAACACGCGCGACCACACGATTTCTAATCACACCCGCGGGACACCACCATGGACCAATCGCAAAACCAAAGCAGGGCGCCATCGTTGGACGGCGCCCCGCTGGAGGAGAGAGAGATCGTTTGGATGATACCGAACATCGGGCACATCGGCCGAAGTCCGGTAAATATTCCAACAAGGATTTCGACAGGAATATTGCCCATCTTGCCATCGAGGGCTCTGGAAGGCGCCCAGTGGGGTGTCTTGCCCCGCCTTGTGCCGTGACGCCGAAAATGGTGTCTTGCCGCCGAATCAGCGGTGGCATAGGCGATCTGGTCTTAATAATTCTCAGGAGATCGACAAGCCGCGCGTGGCGGATTCATAGTCGATTCCCCTGTTTTGGCTAGGTGTCGCCATCGGTCCGTGTCCCCGATTTTTTCGCGTCGCGCTGCTCGCGTTCGAGGCGAGAGCGGTCGCGGGCCCGCTCGATCAGCTCGCGGCGTTGCTCGGGCGTCATGCTGCGGAAGCGCTCGCGGGCCGCGTCGGTCGCCTTCTCCTTGCCGTCCGAGGCCATCTCGGCCATGCGCTCGGCCCGGCGTTCCCGTTCGGCCTCGAGCTCGCGTTCCAGCACCGCCTCGACCACCGCCCGCTGGTCGGCGCTCAGCACCGCCCAGACCTGCCGTTGGTACGACGCGGCGTCCGGCATCGCCTCGCCCAGCGACCGCATCGCCTCGACGCCGATCGCCGCCCGCTCTTGGCCCTGCAGCCGATCTCGACGCGAACGCTGGGTCGATCGGCTCGGCTTTGCCGGGGCCTTGCCGTCCTCGGCAGCGACATCGCCAGCCGGACGCTCTCGCTGGGCCAGCGCCTCGCGGACATCCTCTCGGTACGCCCGCATCACCTCGCGGATGGACTCGGCCTGCTCGGGCGTGAGCCCAAGCGACGCGTCCTCCGGCGAGCGCAGCGAGCGGATCGCCCGGCCGAACACCCGCATGGGCACGCGCTGCCCGGCCTCGCCCGGCTCACGCTGCATCGCCTCGCCGAACTTCTCCGGCACGCCCGGCGGCCCGGCGTTCTCCACCCTCGGCCCACGCAGCACGTCCTCCCGCACCGCCGGCTCGGCGTCGGGCTCCACGCTGCCGGCCGCCAGACCACCCGTCGAGACCGCCGCCGTCAGAACGCCGATCGCCAGATTCCTGAAATAGACCTGTGCTCGCATCGACCACGCTCCTTGGAGATCTTCCGGGATCACGTCCACCAATCGTCGGCATCGACTCGCCAACGTCGGCTGGGGCTCAACGCCCGGACCAAGGGGCGATTGCCGCCCCATTGCCCACCTTCGGCTCCGCGACCGCTGCCGTCTAGCATCGAATCGGCCACTGTTGCACACGGCGTGCACAGTCGGCAGGCACTGGAGCAACCGTTATGGGCCTGACCAAGACCATCGTCACCGACGCTCTCCGCACTGTCATCGGCCCGGGGCAGGTCGACCTCGTCACCGGCCGGGCGGTCGAGTGGGTCGCCGCGTGCGACGACTACGCGAGCGTCAAGCTCTTCACGCCCTCGGTCGGCGACGACGAGGCCCGCAAGGCCCTTGCCAAACGCGCCACCCCGGCCGTGGTCGACGCCGCGGACAAGACCGGCAACGACCTGGCGACACTCACGATCGAGTTCGTCAACAAGCCGGGCGACGTGCTGCTGACCTGCAAGTACCAGCCCTCGCCCGAGGACCGTGCCGCAGCGACGTCCCCGTCGCAGCCGCAGGGCCCGAGCCCAACCCCCCCACCGCCGCCCGCCCCATCGCCATCGCCGCAGCAGCAAGACGCGGGCCACCGCCCCATCGCCGGGCTCAAGCAGCAGTCGCCGCAGGACACGGCCGGCAACATGCCGGGCGTCAAGCACATCATCGCCGTCGGCGCCGGCAAGGGGGGCGTGGGCAAGAGCACCGTCAGCCTGAACCTCGCGGTGGCCCTGGCCCGCGCGGGCCACGCGGTCGGCCTGCTCGACGGCGACATCTACGGCCCATCCATGCCCACCATGCTCGACCTGGGCGCACACGAGCAGGTTGTCCGCAACGGCCAGCTCCAGCCCTACCTCGTCCACGGCATCAAGGCGATGACCATCGGCAAGCTCGTCGACCCCGAGAAGCCGCTGATCTGGCGCGGCCCGATGGCACACGGCGCGTTCAAGCAGCTCACCGAGCAGACCGAGTGGGGCGAGCTCGACTACC
>CAYQAD010000058.1:0-11481 GCA_964415125.1 uncultured Phycisphaeraceae bacterium
GAAGCCCGGCCAGCGCGTGATCGATCTCATGAATATCGAGACGCTTAAAGAGGTCGCGCCGGAGTACGACGGGCTCTACTGGTAAGCCGGCAAGCCGACCCGGGGTCTCAGACGAACAGTGAGTCTGGAACGAACAGCCGCCACGCGAGTCTCCGTTCGCGTGGCGGCTTTGTCACTTGGGTTCGCCGGTCTCCGGGGCCGGCGACGGACCAGCCATGTGTCGACTACGGCTCGGGCGAGATCGGGTCGGGCCGGCGCTCCTCGTCGGAGAGGGATCGCATCGTCAGCTTGGGCTCGCGGCTCTCGAAGTAGAGGCCCCAATGCTTCTCGGCCCCAATCGGGTTGCCGGGGTCGCCCTTCCAGCTCTCGTCGAAGGCGGCGAAGAAGAACACGGTGATGTTGACCTGGTCGGCCCAGTCCATCAGTTCCCGGTAATAGCGCAGCTGGGCCTCTTCCGACGCGCGCTCGCCGAACTCGCTTGCGGTGGTCGCCCAGCCGGCTTCGGTGATCACGAGCTGCGCGTCCGGCAACGCGTCGCGGACACGCTGCACGTTGGCGATGCTGTAACTCAGGCCGTCGTCGATGCCGCGTTGTTCCCACACCGGGTAGATGTGGATCGAGACGAAGTCGACCTCCTCGGCGAGTGCTTGGCCGTGCTGCGCCCACCACTCGTAGTTGTCGGCGACCGTCACGGGCTGATCGATCGCCGACTTCACGACGCGGACGTACCGCATCACCGACTCGATCGGGACGAGGTGGTCGGTCCAGTCCACCAGAGCCTCGTTGCCAACCGCCACGGACGAAACGATGTCGGGGTATTGCTGCGCGAGCCGGATGGCACGCCCGACCTCGATGGCGTTGTCCCGGATGTTCGCCTCGAGCACCTCGTCGGGGTAGGGCTCGGGCATCCAGGGGCAGTTCGGGTTGCTCAGCTCGGCTGAGAGCCACGCCCCGAGCATGACGCGCAGCGGCAGGTCGTGCTCGTCGATCAGCCGGAGGATCGCCTCGGAGTTCTCGCGGCTGTCATAGAGCCGGATCAGGCGGAAGGGCGTCTCGTCGACGAGCAGCCGGAGGTCCTCGAGGATCTGCGCCTCGGTGGGGTTGTTCGCCCCGTCGCCGCGGTCGGGATGCTGCCCCGCGCGAAACCCGGAGTAGCACACCGCACGAACCTGGCCATCGAGCAGCGCGGCCTCGGGCTGGTCGATCGTCCCTGCGCTCGCGCGGGACGTGGGCGCCGGCAAGACAAGCGATGCCACGGCCGCAACGGCGATGGCGAGAAGATGCGGCATAGTTCGTCGTGTACGTTGTCGCATGGTCCGGAGTTCTCCTCTGCGCCGATCGGCGTGCGTCGGCGTGTGTGACGCGTGTGCCAGGGGTGCGGCGGTCGTCTACGTCGCTCGGCTGACCTGTGCCTCGATGCGATCGATCGAGCCGTCGCGGGCGAAGACCGGTCGCGTGAGCTCGGTCGGCACGCGGTTGCCGCCGATCTCGGTGCACGTGCCGTTCGCGTGATGGACGCGGATATGGTCGGTGCCCGCGAGCTGGACGATGATCGGCGTGCCGCACAGCGTGAGACCGATCGCATCACGCGGCACGTCGACCTCGCGCTTGGTGCCTGCGAGGAACTGGAGCGTCGAGCCGGTCTCAAGCACCTCGGCGGGGTCGATCAGCACGGCATCGAAGGCGATCTGCCCCTCGACCACGCGGACGCCGAGCTCGCCGAAGCGGGCCAGCACGCCCTCTTTGACCTGGCCGGTCATGCCGGGCTGTTGGGCCCCAGCGCTCCACGGCGTGTGCGAGTAGGGCTCGTGCGGCACGGCGCCGTACTCGGCCGGGGTCTTTCGGAAGCCAAGCCCGTCGCGCACCGCCCAGTAGTGCGCGCGCAGCGCCGCGATCTCGCCCGCGTCCGCGCCGGCGTCCTTCGCCTGGAACACGCATTCCTGCGTCGCGATGAGCAGCTTGGAGACCATGTGCCAGTAGATCGAACCGATGCCCTCGTACTTGTGCATCGTGCCCGAGCGTCCGGTGAACTGGGCGTGGTTGAAGGTGCGTTCAAATGCGGCGTGCGCCCCGTCACGCCCCGCCGCAACGAGCGGCGCCCACGCCGCGTCGTCCGCGAGCACGTCGAGCCGGTCGCCCAGGGCGTCGTGCGAGTTGAGGCCGGCGCAGAATCGAATGGTGCCATCGGCGTCCTGCTCGAGCAGCCCGGCGGCGCGTTGCGTGAGCGCCCGCTCGAGCAGCTCGCATCCCGTGACCGCGTCGGGCGGTACCACGTTGCGCTCCATGAAGGGCGGCAGGTCGATCCTGGGATACAGAATGAACGACCTTGCGTCTTGGCGGTAGAGGCTGCTGCCAAAGAGCGTGTCGAGGAGGCTCGACGCCTCGCTCGCGTCCAGGACGCCGCTGGAGAGCAGCGCCACCTGTCCCT
Organism: uncultured Phycisphaeraceae bacterium; assembly: GCA_964415125.1. Classification (GTDB taxonomy): domain Bacteria; phylum Planctomycetota; class Phycisphaerae; order Phycisphaerales; family UBA1924; genus CAYQAD01. The sequence continues at coordinate 2,429 of CAYQAD010000058.1, forward strand.
CGAGCATCATGCTGAGATTGTCGACCGACGCGTGCTCGCCCTCGAGGCGGAGCACGTTGTACGACTCATAGAGCCCATCGGCTCGTTTGGCCTGGCGGATCGAGTCGTCGCACAGGTCCCGGGCTCCGCGGAAGAACGCGAGCACACGGTCGCGGTCGACCTCCATCGGCTCGGCCGGACCATCGCGGTACAGCGCGGCGCACGCCTGCTCGAACGCGTCGCCGAGCTCGCGCATCGCATGCCACCGCTGCTCGCCCGTGAGCGGCGCCTGCTCGGCGAGGTTGAGGATGCGTTCGACGCAGGCGGTGACGTCCGCGCACCACTGCGCGACGGCGGGCGAGAGCATGGCCTTGCCCGAGCCGCCGCTCGCGATGAGGTCGGCGGCGAAGTCGCAGTATCGGCGGAGCTGGTAGAGCGTCACCATCGACAGGCCGAAGCCGGCGAGCGCGTTGTTCGCGTCGTTCCACTCCGGCCGCTGCATGTTCATCCAGACCCCGCCGCCGGGCACGAGGTTCGACACCTTCGCGAGCGCCGGCACGAGCAGCTTCTCGATCAGGGTGACAAGGGCGGGCTCGCCCGCGTCGTTGAGCACGAGCCTGGCGTCGCCGCCAATCGTCTCGTCGAGCCCGCGGATCTTCGCGTCCTCGGCGTGGTCGAAGCGGATCGAGCCGCGCGGGTTTGCCGCGATCTCGGCGAACGGCCGGATGCGGTAGGGGACGTTGGCGTAGGAGAACACCCGCTGGTCGAGCATGGCGGGCAGGACGTCGGGGCGGGTGTCGTGGCACTGCTCGAGCAGGCGGAGCAGGTACACGATCTGGTGGTCGCCCCAGTAGCCGATGTTCGAGCGCACGTTGTCGGGCTCGGGTACCTCCCAGTCAATGCCGCGCTCGTTGATGCGGTAGGGGTTGTGCCCATCGACGGTCGATGCGTTGACGAACTTGGCGATCACGCCGGGGAGGAGCGCCGGGTAGCTCCGGCACATCGCTTCCCAGTTCTGGAAGATGTCGCGCCAGTTGCCCTCGTAACCCGACACGCGCTCGCCCGCCGCGTCGCGCACTTTGATGCGGAACTGGTTCCACGGGCGGCTGGGGTCGCCGTGCCGCCGGCCGAAGGTCAGCGGCAGGTACTCCATCGCCAGGCGCGTGAGCTGAGGGCACCCCGCGCCCGACACGGCATCGGGCAGCGTCTCCACGCTCAGCTTCTCGGGCAGCCGGCCGAGGAACGAGGCGTGGCGATGCGCGACCTCGCGGTTGCGTTCGCCGACGAATCTCCGGAAGTCCGAGGCGTCGACCGCGTAGCCGTCGAGCGGCACGCCGCCGCGCATGGCGTTGAACAGCACGTTCGAGCGATGGGCTGCGCACGCGACCGCGTCGGCGGTGGTCTGCGCGCCATCGGCGCCATCGAGCAGGGCCGCCAGGCTCTCATGGTCGCGCTCGAGCGAGGCCTCGACCCGGTCGGCGAGCGCGTCCTTCGACTCGAGCTCGCGGGCAAGCCGGGCGACCTGGCCGTGGTCGAGGTCCGTGTCGCCGACGATGCTCCATCGCTCGCTTGTGCCGGGCGCGATCCGCACCGATGCGTGGCAGAGATACGCCCCGCGCCGGCCGAGCGAGAGGCGCCCGGCCTTGGGCGTGCGGCCGGCGCGGAACGCCTCGACGCTCTGGCCGTCCAGCGAGACCGCCGCGCCATCGAGCCCGGTGTGCCACACCGCGTTGACACGCAGCGACTCGCTCGCCTCGGGCTTGTCCGAGATGGGCGACTCGAGCAGGTAGACCGCGGGCCCCGCGTGGCCGACCAGCTCGGATCGCTTGTACCCATCCACGAGCGTGCTCATGGTCTGCTGCAGCCCCAGCGGGACGCCCGCGGGCATGATGTGCAGATATCCGTCGAGCAGCTCGACCTCGACGGGCGCGCCCGTATCCGGCGCGACCAGCTCGCATCGCCGCACGATGCCATAGGTGTCCGATAGCGCGAACTCGGCGCGGAAGACCACGCCCGTCTCGGCGTCGACTTCTTCGAACTGCACCACGTCGCCCACCGCCGATCGGCGGAGGGTGCGCGAGAACGAGCTTGCATCGGCTCGGGCGCACATGGGCTCCCACACGCGGCCGTCGCCAAAGCGCACGAGCGTGATCGGCCCGGCGATGCCGGTGAGCTCGTGAATCCGGTCGTCGGTCTCGTAGGGGAAGAGGCAGCGCTCGGCCTCGACGCGGCCCGCGGTGAACGAGCCGTTGGATGACAGGAACATCCAGAGGTCGGTGTCGCCCACCACGGTCATGAGGAACGGCGGCATCGCGTCGATGTTCTCGATCTCGTAGAGCGATCGGCCGTTGATCTCGACGAAGCGACCCTCGGGGGTGCGCACGGTGGTTTCTTGCAGTGCCATCGGAAGCATTATGGCCCCCCGTTTGGTGCCCGGTCTGATGATGGGTCTGGTGCCGGATCGGCTGGCGGCGTCGTGGCTGGCGTAGCCGCGTGCCGATCGGCGAGCTCACGGCGGATTTCGCCCGATCGCGCCTCGTCGAGGTCGTAGCCGAGCATGACAAAGATCGCCAGGCCGGCCCCCGCGACCGGGACGATCGTGTACGCCAGGCGCAGGCCCGTGAGCGCCGCCTCGCTTTGCTGGGAGGCCCCCGGATCAAAGCCGACCGAGCTCATAATCACGCCCGTCGCGAGGCCTGCGACCGCGAAGCCCAGCTTCACCATCCACCAGTACACGGCCCCAAAGACGCCCTCGCTCCGCGAGCCCGTTCGGAGCTCATCCAGGTCGCACACGTCCGCGGTCATCGACATCATGATCGTGAACAGCCCCCCGATGCCGAAGCAGAACAGCGGCAGGGGCAGGAAGAGCATCCAGGGCTCGTCGGGATTGAAACACCACCAGAACGCGGCGTACCCGAGCATCGAGATGCTCTGCGAGATGACGAAGGCGGCCTTCTTGCCGAGGCGCGTTGCCATGACCGTCACGATCGGGATCGCGAGGAACGTCGTGGCCAGTGCGCCGACCGTGCCGTGCCAGGTCGGCCAGCGTCCGGCGGCGTCGGTGCTGCTGGCGAACATGTAGTGGACGATGATGAAGTACGCGAACGCGGCGATCGTGTTGAAGCTGCCGAAGATCAGGAACGTCGCGATGCAGATGCGGACGAACGGCCCGTTCTTGAAGGCCGCGGCAACACCGCGGAGCAGGCTGCCCAGGCTCCGGCCGATGCCGCCGACGGAGAGCGTGTCGAGCGAGTCGGGGTCCACCGGCTGGGTTCGGCAGAAGATCGCCGGGGTCATCGCCAGCGCGATGCACCCGATGCCGACCCACACCGCCAGGCTGCGGGCGCCGACCACGCCGTTCGCCTCACCCGTGATCGGGTCGGGGAACAGCTGCGGGTTGTAGATGATGACCCAGAACCACGGCGCGATGACCCAGGCCCACTGCCCGATCCACTGCGCAACGGCCATGATGCGTGTGCGCTCGTGGAAGTCGTTGCTCATCTCGTAGCCCATCGCGACGTAGGGCGTCGCGAAGATCGTCAGCCCAAGATAGAACGCCAGCGCGAGCGCAAGGAAGTACCAGAAGTTGTACATCTGGCTGTTGCTCGCATCGAGCTGCCACATCAGCGCGAACGACACGCCCGCCAGGATCGCGCCGATGAAGATGTACGGCTTGCGTCGGCCCCAACGCGACCGCGTGTTGTCCGAGATGTACCCCATCACCGGGTCCGTCACCGCATCGAACACGCGCGGCAAGAACGCGAGAACGCCCGCGATCCAAGGGTCCATCTCGAGACTCTGCACGAGCACCACCATGAACACGCCAAGGGCGGCGGGGAACATCTGGTTCCCGAGCATGCCGACGCCGAAGGCGATCTTCTGCGTCATCGGCACCGTCTCGGATGATGGGCCGAACGACGCGGGTGGTGTTGCACTCGATGCCATGCGGCGTCCTCCGCGGGCCGTCGCGCGCAAGCGCGCTGCGAAGGCGGGCGCTCGCGATCAGGCCGTGCACGCACGCGGCGACAGCCATCCCGAGCGGGGAAGCCATGCTACGAGGTTGTGGCGGACGTTGCGAAGGGAATCGGCGCGCTAGCCGGTCGGAAGGCTGTCGAGCCACGCGAGAAGCTCGGCCGCGGAGCGCTGGCCGCGCAGTTCCGTAAGTTTCGCTCCTTGCCGTAAGGCGTACGTCATCGGTATCGCCTTGCTGCCGAGGTATTGCTCCGCCGCGTCGGGTTCCTGGTCAACCTCGACGTGCGTGACCACAACGCCGAGTTCGGCGAGCCGGGCGATCACAGCCTCGTCGTTGAGCGCATCGCGCTTGTACTGCTGGCACGGTGCGCATCGGTCGGCGGTGGCGAACACGACCACGATCGTGTCGCCCGCGTCGCGCACCGCGTCGCCGAGCGATGGGCCGTCGGCGATCAACGGCGGCAGGGAGATGGTTTCCTTCGCCACGATGAAGCCCGTGGACGGGTCGTACGCGTGCTCGACCGTGAGGCGATCCATCCAGGCCTGGATCGCGGGCGAGGGTGCTGAATCGGCCGAACGTGTCTCGTCGTCCGGTTGCGTGTTAGCGTCTGCCACGGCTGTCTCCTCGGCGGCGTTCTCGTTGTTCACGCCTTCGCGCAGTGCTCCTGCATCGTCCGTGTCTGGAGAGCATGCCGACATGCAGCATGCCAGCACCAGGCCCGCCGCCGCCCAAACCACGGGCCGCCCGCCCGCCGCGGCAGGACCCGTCGCGGAGCCGCCCGGCCCATGGCCGATTCGATGAGAAGGAGCACTGTCTCGACGGACTGCCGTGCGGTGTTGGTTGGTCATGCCCAAGCGTTCGGCCTGCTGTGCGGGCGGGCAAGTCGCTCGGCCGCGTGCATACATCGCCGAGACGCCCTGCTTGTGCGCGGGCGTGGGACGTGGGGGTGGGTGTGTGGGGCAATCGCGAGAAGTTGGGGCGTGCCGGGCTGCCTGCTGGCATGAGCCGACAAAGGGCTTGATCGGGTCTGCCCAAACGATATCCTATCAAAATGCAAACGAATGGCGTTGCCCACACCAGCACTGCCCCGCGACCCTGCCCCGTCGGTCTGGCGGAGATCCGGGCTGCCCTCGCCGGTGCCGATGTGGGGTCTGGAGCAGCGGCGGGGCCCTGGGCACCGATCGACGGTCGGGAGTCGTCGGCTCGCGAGACGGCTGCGACGCCCTGGGACCTGGTCTCGGGCGGTGGGCTGCACGAGTGGTTCGCGGGCGACGCGGGCTCTCTGGAGCGTTCAGACGGTGGTGGGGCGGGGGCGGCATGCTCGGATCGGCCCGGCGGCCTCTGGCTGCCGCCGATGGCGGTGCTGATCGGGCTGGCGTGGCAAGCGCTCGAGGCCGACCCTCGGCGGCGCGTGGTCTGGATCGGGCGGCGGTGCTGGCCCTACCCGCCAGCGCTGCTCCGCTGGGATCGGCCGCGGCATGGCGCGAGTGAGGCGGATCACGTGCTCATCGAGCGGTCCATCTTTGTCGATGTCGCCTCCTCGCGGGTCGGGCACGCCGAGCGTGTCTGGGCGATCGAACTCGCGGCACGGTGCGCGGGCGTCGGTGCGGTGGTCGCCGACGGCACGGGCCTGACGATGGCCGAGTCACGTCGGCTCCAACTCGCGGCACGGTCATCGCCGTTGTTCCTGGCGCGCCCGCCATGGGAGGCGCGAGCGCTCTCCGCCGCACGCACGCGATGGCGTGTCGCGCCGATGCCGTTCATAGACCACACGCCCCGAGAGAGCGAGACGTGTGAAGGCCGGCGCCATGGATGGACGCTGGAACTGCTGCGTTGCAAGGGAGTGCGAGCCGACCGAGTGACCGAGGAGGCGCGGCCTTGGGCCGTGCGGCGAGATCATGCGACAGCACGCATCAAGATGGAGCGCTTCGATAGACCGCCGGGCAATGGCGATCTGGCTGCCCAGGTGGTCGACCGATCTGATCCGTCGGCGAGAGCGCGCATCGCCTGAGCGAGACCCGCGGCCGATCGTGCTCGTCGCGAGCGAGCGTCAGCGGCAGATCGCGGCTCGATGCTGTGCGGCCGCGCTCGACGCGGGCGTCCGCGTTGGCATGCCGCTCGCGCAGGCGCGGGCGCTGTTCGACTCAGACGCGGTGCGTATCGAGCCGCGCGACGAGGCGGGCGATCGGGCCGCGTTGTCGCGGCTCGCGGTCTGGGCCCAGCGTCTCTCGCCGGTGGTCGCGATCGATGGCACATCGGAGGGGCTGCTGGTCGACGTCACCGGATGCGAGCGCGTCTTTAGCGGCGAGCCGAGGCTGATTCGCGTGGCGCACGAGGGCCTGGGCAGGCTTGGTTTCCGGTCACGCATCGCGATCGCCCCGAGCTTCGGCTGCGCGTGGGCGCTCTCGCGATATGGGAACAACCCTTGCACGATCGTGGGTCAGCGTGATGTCCGCTCGGCGCTCTCGCCCTTGCCAATCGCGGCGCTGCGGGTCGGGCGCGAGATCGCCGATCAGCTTGGGCATGTCGGCATCGAGCGGATCGGGCAGCTGCTCGAGATGCCGCGATCGACGCTGCCCTCTCGATTCGGCGCGGAGCTTCTGCTGCATCTGGATCGGGCCCTCGGCCATGCGATCGAGACGATCGAGCCCATCCGGCCCGTGCCGCCGCCCGCGGTGGAGCGCGTGTTCGACGGGCCCACGGATCGGATCGAGGCGATCGAGCTCACAGCCCGCGAGCTGATCGCCGAGGTCGCCGATGAGTTGCAGCGGCGATCCTGCGGCGCGCGGCTGGTCGAAGTCACGCTGGTGCGCTCCGATCTGGAGCCGGAGAACCTGGCGGTCACGCTCGGTCGGCCCAGCCGGGATGAGAGGCACCTGTGGGCCCTGCTGCGTCCCAAGCTCGAGCGGGCGCATCTTGGGTTCGGGGTAGAAGCCGTGCGCGTCCGTGTGCCGACGGTCGGCGTGATCCGCCATGAGCAGGCGGTATGCGTCGGCGCAGGCGAGGATGTCGCCGAGGCCGAAGTCGAGCGTTCGTGCGACGAGCTCATCGACACGCTCGGCAATCGGCTCGGGGATCGCCGTGTGCTGCGCGCAAGCTTGCACGCGTCGCACCTGCCCGAGCGGAGCTTCGCGATGCGGCCGATCGCCGAGCCGCCGCCCGCGATCGCGGCCGAAGCGCCCACGCGCGATCGCCCGGCCGTGCTATTCGATCGGCCCGTGCCCACGGAAGTGGTGGCGCTCACGCCGGACGGCCCGGTGCACCGTCTCTCGTGGAACGGCAAGGACCTGCGCGTCCTCGAGTGCGTCGGCCCCGAGCGGATCGGCGGCGAGTGGTGGCGGGCGCGCGACACAACGCGCGACTATTTCGCGGTGCACGCAGAAGACGGCCGCTGGCTTTGGCTCGTGCGCGGCATCGAGAGCGGGCGGTGGTTCGTTCATGGGGCGTGGGCCTGAGGACGCAAGCCGTCCATGCACGGGAGGTGCGCTGTGCCAGAGAACGAACACCCGAAGCTCCGTCCTCACCCGGCGAAGATCAAGCGGGATCAGCACGCGCCGGTCGAGCGGCGTGGCGACTACGCCGAGCTCTCGGTCACGAGCAACTTCACGTTCCTGACCGGGGCGAGCCATCCCGAGGAGCTTGTCGAGCACGCCGCCCAGCTCGGGCATCGCGCCGCAGCAATCACGGACACGAACACGCTTGCCGGCGTGGTCCGGGCGCACGTCGCGGCAAAGTCGGCGGGCATCCCGCTTGTGATCGGCTGTCGCCTTGTGCTGGGCGACGCGTTCCCCGTGCTGGTGTATCCAACCGATCGGCCCGCCTACGCGCGGCTGTGCCGGCTGCTCACGCTCGGCAAGCGCCGGGCCCCCAAGGGGGAATGCCACCTCTCGCTGCACGACCTGATCGACCACGCCGAGGGTCTGGTGGCTGTGGGCGAGCCGGCGGCGGTGCTGGATGAGTCGTGCATCCAGATCGTGCGTGGGCTGCGCGACGTGTTCGACGACGGGCGGTTCTCGATCGCGGCGTCGTTTCTGTATGGCGGCGAGGACGCGGGCCGGCTCGCGCAGATCGCCTCGCTCTGCGAGCACGCGGCCGTGCCGATGGTCGCGACCAACCGCGTGCTCTACCACGACGCCAAACGCCGCCCGTTGCAGGACGTGCTCACGTGCATCCGCCACGGCTGCACGATCGAGCAGGCGGGCTATCGGCTCAGGGCCAACGCCGAGCGACATCTCAAGCCCGCCGAAGAGATGAAGCGCTTGTTCGCCGAATATCCGAGCGCGATACGCCGCACGGTCGAGATCGCCGAGCGTGTGTCGGGCTTCTGCCTCGATGAGCTCCGCTACGAGTACCCCGCCGCGTCGTGCCCCCGTGGGATGTCGGCGCCGGCCTACCTCGCGCAGGAGGCATGGAAGGGCGCCGCCCGGCGGTACCCCGCCGGCATCCCCGAGAAGACGCGCCGAGCCCTCGAGCACGAGCTCGCGTTTATCGAAGAGCTGAAGTACGAGTCGTACTTTCTGACCTGCTACGACATCGTCAATTTCGCCCGGTCGCGGGGCATCCTCTGTCAGGGGCGCGGCGGAGCGGCGAATTCGGCCGTGTGCTATTGCCTCGGCATCACCGAGGTCGATCCTGCGCGGTTCAGCCTGCTCTTCGAGCGGTTCATCAGCCGCGAGCGGGGGGACCCGCCGGACATCGACATCGATTTCGAGCACGAGCGCCGCGAGGAGGTGTTGCAGTACATCTACGAGACCTACGGCCGCGAGCGCGCCGCGATGACGGCCGAGGTCATCAGCTATCGCGGGCGCAGCGCGATCCGCGAGGTCGGCAAGGCGATGGGCCTGCCCGAGGACTGCGTCGACGCCCTGGCGAAGAACCTCGACCGCTGGGGCGAGTCGGCAACAGACGATCGCGTGCGCGAGGCGGGGCTGAATCCCGAAGAGCCGACGATCCGTCGCGTGATCGACCTCGCCCGCGAGCTCAAGGGTTTCCCGCGGCACCTCTCCCAGCATGTCGGCGGGATGGTCATCACCCGCGGCCCGCTCTGCGATCTCGTGCCGATCGAGAACGCCGCGATGGAGGATCGCACCGTCATCGAGTG
>CAYQAD010000059.1:0-11237 GCA_964415125.1 uncultured Phycisphaeraceae bacterium
CCGAGCGCACGGCGTGGCCGACGAGTTGGACTACCAGAAGCAGGAGCGGATGCGTGAGCTGCTGCGTGATCTTGAGAACTGCGTGATCAATGGTGTGGCACCGGCGACCAACGCGCAGGGCTCGAGCACGGTGCGCCGGAGCATGAACGGCATCATCCACTCGATCGCGTCGAACGTGTTCGAGCCGGGCACCGGCGCGATCCCGGACGGCGGGGGTGCGGGCAGCGACGAGCTGAACGAGGAGGTGCTCAACGCGGCGCTGCGTACGATCTGGGAGCAATCGTCGGGGTCGGTGGACACGATCGTGGTGAACGGCCGGCAGAAGCGACGCATCAACGACTTCGCGAGTGCCGACCGCGCGTACCTGCCGGAGGACGAGACCTTCCGCAACCTGCTGAGCGTGTACGAGAGCGACTACGGCGTGTGCCGGGTGGTGCTGAGCCGATGGGTGCCCGCCGACACGGTGCTGCTGCTCGATTCCTCTCGCATCGAGGTGCCGCCTTTGCAGGGCCGATCGTTCCACTACGCGCCGCTGGCGTCGACCGGCGATGCGTCGAGCGGGCAGGTGATCGGCGAGTACACGATGCAGTTCATGAACGAGAACGCGCACGGGCTGCTCAAGGGCCTGGCGGTCTGATCGCTCGGGTGCGATGGGCTCGGCGTGATGGATGCGTGCTCGCTGGGGCGGGGGGCGTCGTGTGACGCGGCCTGCGAGCGTGCGGTTCCGGGGCGGGCTGGCGGGCCCGCCCCGGGCTTGGGCGGTGTGTGAGGTGTGGTGCCGGTTGGTGCGGATGCTCTTGAAGGGAGTCGGCGATGTTTGCGGCGGATCGTGATCTGATTGTGCTCGAGCCGAACCTGTTTCGGGATGTGGCGTGGGTGGGGCAGACGCTGGTGGCGGGGACGGGCTCGATCACGGGCACGGCGCTGGTGATGACGAGCCAGACGCAGGGATTCGATGCGGCGGGTGTCGATGCTGGCAACGTTCTGCTCGCCAACGGCGTGGCGTACGAGGTTGTTTCGCGGATCAGCGCGTCGGTGCTGTCGGTCAGCGTGCCGCGCGGGGATGTGGCCGACGCGCCGGTCGCGCCGCTGCCCGTGGGCTCGACGCCGATGAGCGTGGTGACGTTTGGCCCGCAGATCGTGCAGGTGCATCGGCAGGTGCTGCGGATGCTGGGGATTGATCCGGACGATCCGGAGGCGACGCTCGGCGAGGCGTCGGTGACGAACCCCGGGTCGCTTCGGCGGCTCGAGGCGCTGGGCGCGATGCATCTGGTGCTGGCGGCGGCGGGCGGGCCGGCGGGGCCGGAGTCGCCGCTGGCGCTGCGCGCCGAGATGTACGCGGCGCGATTTGCTGACGAGCGGCGGCGGGTCTCGGCCCGGATCGATCTCGACGGGGACGGCGTCGCCGACGCGACGCGCCGGCTGAACATCGTGCAGTTCGTACGCGGCTAAGCGAAGGAGGATCAGATGCTTGTGCTCAATCCATGGCGCGTGCGCTTCGGCGACACGGTGTGGGACGGCGTGGTGGGCGTCACCGTGGATCGGTCGGCGACACGGGAGCTGATCTCGTGGGACGACGCGGGGCCCGAGGTGGCGTTTGCCGATGCGCCCGAGCGCCGCGTGACGGTGACGGTCACGCAGTCGCTCGCGTCGGACGACTTCTCGGTGCCGCGCCCCGGTGATGCGGGCGACCTGGTTGTGTTCGCGTCGCCGGCGGGGAGTGAGGCGCAGCGGCGGCGCGTCACGGTGCCGGCGGTTGTGCTGCGCGTGACGCACGACGTCTCGCTGAGACAGCGCGGCGGATCGCGGGCGGCGGAGGTCACGCGGAAGATCGTGCTGATCGGCGTGTCGAGCGACGGCGTCGCGGACCCGGTGTCGGTCGAGGCGGTGAGTGGATCGCCGGTGTAGCGGCGTGCAACTGGGCTTGGGGCTTGGGGCTTGGCTGCGCCGCGTGAAGGAGGTTGGTGATGGGGAGCAGTTTTAAGGGTGTGGACTTGTTCGGCAGCGGGCCGCACCGGTTCTCGCTTGATCGGCAGGGGCACCTGGTCGTCAGCGCGTTCGGCGGGTTTGGCGATTTCTCGCCGGACACGTTTCCGATCGGGCTGGTCGAGCTCGAGGTCGTGGTGACGGGCCGGCTCGTGGCGTCGGGCGAGAGCGCGCTGTGGACGCTTCGGGACGCGATCGTGGCGCAGCTTGAGGATTCGTTCACGCCGACGCCGGGCGTGCTTGTCGACCATGCGGGGCGGTCGTTCGCGGACATGGTGATCTTCGACTACGTGGAGGACGATCGCGTCGATCGCGGGCGGGCATGGTCGCTGGGGTACGAGGCGAGGTTCCGCAGGTTCGCCGATCTGTCGGGGTTGAGGTTTGCGCGGGCGGGCGGGGGCGGCGCGTGATGGACACGCACGTGATCGCGCCGCTGGCGCAGTTTGGCAGCGCGGGTCTGATCGCGGTGATGTGGATCGCCGAGCGGCGCGCGGCGACGGAGCGGGAGTCGCAGCTGCGCGAGGCGCACGATCGGCTCGGGCGGGCCCAGCTCGAGCTGGGCGAGCTCGTGGAGGTCGTTCGGCGGAACACGCGGGCGATGGTCTCGCTGCGCGGCGGCAACCGCGAGCTTGCGATGGCGATCGATCGGCTGGTGTCGCACAACGGCGCGCACCCCGAGGACAATGACGGGAGGCTGATGCCCCGGCACGGCGGCGCGAGCGGCGCGACGGACTTCGTGGCCGACGATGACGACGATATGCTCGACGCATGACCCACACGCTTCGACACGCTGGGCGGCGGATGGCACGGCTTCGGAAAGGTCGGCTCCCACTGGCATGGCTTGCGATGGCGGGCCTTGCGGCTGCGCTTGGGGCCGGCACGCTTGGGTGCCAGACGACGCAGCGCGTGCCGGCCTCGGGCGAGGTGGGCGAGCTCTGGAACCCCTTTGCCCCGGCTTCGATGCGCATCTATCCGCTGACGCATCTCGATCGCGACGACAAGGGGCGTGCGCGCATCGTGGCGCACCTGGACCTGCGTGACGCGTGGGGCGAGAGCGTGCGCGGCGTGGGCATGCTGCGCGTGATGCTGTATCGGCCCGCGGGCGAGCTGTCGGGCCGGCTCGACGAGCAGGAGCTCGCGTGGGACATCGACCTGAACGATCTGGAGCTCAACACGTCGTTCTACGACCGGGCGACGCGGACGTACCGCGTCCCCCTGGCGGGCGTGCCGACGTGGGTCGAGGAGATGCTGATCGCGGAGGAAGCCGGCCGATCCCTCGACCGCCGGCTGCGGCTCGTCGCGACGCTCGAGACGCTCGGGCCGCGTGGTGCGGAGCGATTCTTGCGGGATGAGTTTTTGATCGAGCGGTAGCGGGACGTCTGTCGTACTGATTATCCCGCCGCAATCACCTTGGCCGCGTCGTCGAGAATCGCTTGGGCGTGCTCGGGGGTTGCGGCTTCGGCGATGAGGCGCATGATGGGCTCGGTGTTGCTCGCGCGGACGTGCAGCCAGGCGTTGCCGGCCGAGCCGGCGTAGTTGGACCAGTCGACCCGCACGCCGTCTTGCAGGTCGATCGTTTCGCCCGCGTAGGCCTTGGCGATCGCCTCGACGGCGGGGCGCGCCGCGTCGCGGGAGGGGATGTCGACCTTGCGCTTCTCGATCGCGTAGCCGTTGCCGCCGGGCGCGAGGGCGTTGACGTCGGCGACGAGTTGGCTGAGCGGCTTGCCGGTGCGGGCGATCAGGGCGAGCACGAGCGCCATGCCGGCGAGGGAGTCGCGGACGTAGGTGGTTTCGGGCCAGATGACGCCGCCGTTGCCCTCGCCGCCGATGACGGCGCCGTGGGACTTCATGGCCTCGACCACGTTCGCCTCCCCCACTGCGGCGCGGACGACCTTGGCGCCGTGGGCCTTGGCGACATCCTCGATCATTCGGCTTGTGCTGAGGTTGGTGCAGATGGTGGTGCCCTTGGCGGCGTCGCCCATCGCGCTGAGGACGGCCTGGGCGCAGAGCACAAGCGTGTACTCCTCGCCGACGTATCGGCCGGTCTCGTCGACGAGGGCGAGTCGGTCGGCGTCGGGGTCCTGGGCGAAGCCGGCGACGGCGCCGAGGCCGCGGACCGCGTCGCACAGGCCGCCGGCGCCGGCGAGGTTCTCGGCGGTGGGCTCGGGGGTGTGGGGGAAGACGCCGGAGCCGTCGGCGGCGATGTGGATGGCGCGGGCGCCGAACTCGGCCAGGCCGTGCGCGACCGTGCCGCCGGAGGCGTTGACGGCGTCGACGACGACGGTCATGCCATCGGCGAATCGGCCGGGCGTGAGGTCGGCGAGTGCTTCGGCGACGAGGTCGATGTGCGTGGCGGGGCCGTCGAAGAGAGGGGCGAGGCTGCCCGCGTCGAGAGAGCCGGCGCACGTGGGCTCGGTGGTGTTGAAACGCTCGACGAGTTGGGCGGCGTCGGCCGCGGCGGGGGCGCAGGCGGCGATTGCCCGGTATTCGCCACCGGGCAGCTCGCGGACGAGGACCTTCAGCCCGTTCCACTGCTGGGGGTTGTGGCTCGCGGTGACGATGACGGCGGCCGCAGCGTCGAGCGCGTCGACGGCGACGGCGACGGTGGGCGTCATGGCGACGTCGAGGGGGATGACGTCGCGGCCCGCGCCGGTGAGGCCGGCGATGGCGGCGTGGTAGATGCTGTCGGACCCGGCCCGCCCGTCGCGGCCGATGACCACGGGGCCTTCGAGGGACTTGCTCTCGAGCCAGTTGGCGACGGTGGCGGCGTATCGGGTCGCGAGCTCGGGGGTGAGCGATTGACCGACGATGCCGCGGAGGCCGGAGACGCCGAGGATGAGGGGGGCGGGTGCGGACATGCAGAGCTCCTGGCCGAAGGGGACAGAGGTGGATCGGGCGGGCAACGGTAGTCGGCGTAGGCTCATCGCATGGACCAACTGATTGCCAGCGCGACGACCGACCTCTTCAAGTTCTACGGGCTCGACCTGCTGGCGGCGGTGCTGATCGTGGCGAGTGTGTGGCAGATCGGGCATGGTCGGCGGAGCGGGTTTCTGCTCGGGACCGCCTCGGGCGTGCTGTGGGTGGCGTTCGGGGTGCTGGTGATGTCGCTGCCGATCATTTTGTGCAACTCGGCGCTGGCGATCGTGAATGTTCGGTCGTTTGCGCGTCACCGCAGGGTCGTGGTGACGGACGACCAAACCTGAGCCGAACCTATACTGGGCGACTATGTATCAGCTGACCGTCGAGGCCCGATTTTCCGCCGCCCACGCCATCGTGATTGCCGGCACGCGCGAGCCGGTGCACGGGCACGACTGGCTTGTGACCGCGACGATCGCGGGCGACGAGCTCGACGGCGACGGGCTGCTGTGCGATTTCCACACCGTGGAGGACACGCTCAAGAACATCGTGCGGCCGTTTCGCAGCATGAACCTCAACGAGGTCGCGCCGTTCGACACGACCAATCCCACGGCAGAGCTCGTCGCCAAGCACATCTTCGATGAGCTGCACGACCGGCTGGACGAGGCGCTCGCGCCGCACGCGGCGGTGGCGTCGGTGCGTGTGACCGAATCGCCGGGGTGTGCCGCGATCTACTCACCGGCGGCGGCTTCGTCGGGATCGGCCGGGTCGGGATCGGGGGCCGGTCGTGGCTAGCACGGACATCCATCATCGACCGACCGGCGCGGGCATCTCGCCCGAGACGTTGCGCGAGCGCACGCTGAACCGCGATCTGTCGTGGCTCGAGTTCAACGCGCGGGTGCTGGAGGAGGCGATCGACGCGCGGAACCCGCTGATGGAGCGGGTGAAGTTCCTCGCGATCTTTGCGAACAACCTCGATGAATTCGTGATGAAGCGCATCGCGCTGCTTCGGCGTGAGACGGCGATCGCGCCGCACAGCGCGCTGCGCGACGGGCGGACGCCCACGGCGGTGCTCACGGAGTCGCGCCGGCGCATCGCGGACCTGCAGCAGGCCCAGTCGCAGTGCTGGGAGAAGGAGATTCGGCCGGCGCTTGCCGAGGCGGGCGTGAAGCTGCTGGCGTACAAGTCGCTGGGCGAGGCGGACCGCGCGTTTGTGGACGCGTGGTTCGACGCGAACGCGTTCCCGGTGCTTACGCCGCTCGCGGTGGACCCGGGGCACCGGTTTCCGTTCATCTCGAACCTGAGCGAGAACTTCGGCGTGATCGTGACGAGCCCCGACTCGCCCGAGCGGCGTTTCGCACGGATCAAGATCCCCGACGTGCTGCCCCGGTTCATCGAGCTGCCGCGGCCGACCGAGGACGACCCGATCCGGTTCATCGGTCTCGAGCAGGTCATCGGGCACAACCTCGACGATCTGTTTCCCGGCATGCGGCTCGAGGCGGTGCAGTCCTTCCGCGTGACGCGGTCGGCGGTGGTTGACGCGGATGACGAGGACGTGGACGACCTGCTCGAGCACGTCGAGGAAGCGCTGCAGATGCGGCGGTTCGCGAACGTGGTGCGTCTCGAGGTGCTGCCCAACCCGAACAGCGAGATTCTCGACGTGCTGACCGATGCGCTGCATCTGGAGCCCGAGGACATCACGGTGCGGCAGGGGCTGCTCGAGTGGACGGACCTGTTCCAGCTCGCGTCGGTCGAGCCGCCGCCGAGGGAGCGGACGCAGCCGCTGCGGTATCGGCCGTGGACGCCGGTCGTGCCCGCGGGGCTCGGGCAGGATGTCGATCTGTTTGCGCGCATCCGCGAGGGCGAGGTGCTGCTGCACCATCCGTACGAGTCTTTTGAGGCGACGGTGCAGCGGCTCGTGTCGCAGGCGGCGCGGGACCCGGATGTGCTGGCGATCAAGCAGACGATCTATCGCACGAGCCCGGACTCGCCGTTTGTGCGTGCGCTCGTGCGGGCGGCCGAGCGGGGGAAGCAGGTCGCGTGCCTGGTCGAGCTGCAGGCGCGATTCGACGAGCAGAAGAACGTGCGCTTTGCGCGGCAGCTCGAGAAGGCGGGCGTGCACGTCGCGTACGGCGTGCTCGGACTCAAGACGCACTGCAAGACGCTCATGGTCGTCCGGCGCGAGGCCGACGGGTTGCGGACGTACACGCACATCGGCACGGGCAACTACCACCCGGGCACCGCGAAGCTGTACACCGACCTCGGGCTGATGACGTGCGACCCCGAGATCACGCAGGACGTGGTGAGCCTTTTCAACCTGCTCACGGGGCACTCGCGCAAGGCGAAGTACAACCATCTGCTTGTGGCGCCCACGACGATGCGGCGTGGCTTCTACGCGATGATCGACCGGGAGGTCGAGGCGGCGCGGGAGGGGCGGCCGGCGCGGATCATCGCGAAGATGAACTCGATGGAAGACACGGCGATGACCGAACGGCTGTACGCCGCAAGTGCCGCGGGCGTGCCGATCACGCTGATCGTCCGCGGCTTCTGCTGCCTGAGGCCGGGCGTCGAGGGGCTCAGCGAGAACATCCGCGTGGTGTCGTCGATCGGGCGCTTCCTCGAGCACTCGCGGGTGTTCCACTTTGCCAATGGCGAGGCGGACCCCGCGAAGGGCTTGTGGTACATCGGATCGGGCGACTGGATGTATCGCAACCTCTCGGGCCGGGTCGAGGCGGCGGTGCCCGTGCGTGGCGACGCGGCGAGGGAGAAGATGTGGCGCCTCGTCGATGCGTCGATCCGCGACCATCGGCACGGGTGGGAGCTCGGGCCCGAGGGCGCGTACACGCGACGCGTGCCGCCGGCGGACGCGGCGAGCGACAGCCCCGAGGTCGTTGGCGTGTTCGGCACGATGATGGCCGAGGCGTCCGCGTCGCGATAGCGGCGCGCCAACGATCGCCCATGGAGATCACGCACCCAACGCTCGCGAAGTGGACCGTCTGCACGGTGCCCGACGAGACGCGCGACGCCTTCGGCGCGGCGCAGCTCCACGACGCGGCGCTCGCGGACCCGGCGAGCCCGACCGAGGGCTTCGTCGGGCAGGTCGGCGGGTGGGACCGCTCGAGCGAGAAAACCGCGTGCGTGCTCTCGCTCTGGCGCGATGCGCGCGACCACGATCGGTATCTCCGGGATCGGCACGATCGGATCATGCACGAGAGCAAGCGGACCGAGGCGTACGCCGACGCGACGCTGACGCTCGCGCCGGTCGCGGCGCTGTTTGCGGGTGAGCGCAAGACGGTCAACGAGGCGCTGCCGCGAGCGCGGTTTCTTCGGCTGGGCGACGCGGTCACGCACGAGGGGGCGGCCGAGCAGTTTCTCGAGCGCTGGCAGGCGGTGTGGGCGCCGGGGTTGCACGAGGCCGACGGGATGCTGGCGGGCATGCTCGTGGTCGCGGGCTCGGCGCGCCGGCGGTACATGGTCGCGACGCTGTGGAGCGAGGTCGAGCTGCACGACGAGTTTGCCCGGCTGACGGTGCCGGTGCTGCGTGAGCAGGCGGATGTTGAGCCGTTTATCGAGTCGATCACCGGGTACCACGTGCCGCTGGAGCGGGCGTGGACGGTGGTGCCGAGCGCTACGGCGTAGGGCCGGCGTGCACGTGGTTGCTCAGCTTTCTTCGTGCGCACCGAAGGCGGGCTCGGCGATCGCGGCCCGCGTGCCGGTGAGTGCGGCGGTGATGCGTTCGCAGTGGACGTGGCTGTTCTCGATGAAGACGCGGGCCCGGCGTTGGGAGCCGCCGCAGGCGGTGCCGGCGACGTAGAGGCTTGGGACGTTCGTCTCCATCGTGTCGTGGTCGTAGTGTGGGCGGCGCTCGTCGCCGACGAGCTCGACGCCGAGCTGCTCGAAGAGCGAGGCGTCCTGCACGTAGCCGGTGAGGAGCAGAACCATGTCGGCGTCGATGTGCTGGGTGCGCTTCTGTGTGCTTGCGCTTTCGAGCGTGACGCGGCCGGGCTCGATGCGTGTCGGGACGACGCCCGGCACGAAGCCGATGCGCTGCTTCTCGATCAGCCACTCGAGCTCGGGGAGCAGCCAGTACTTGACGCGGTCGGCGTCGAACTTATCGCGCCGGTAGGCGAGCGTGACGTGTGCGCCGGCGCGATAGAGGCGCACGGCCGCTTCCACGGCCGAGTTCTTGCCGCCCACGATGAGCACGCGCTTGCCGAAGTACTCGTTCGGATCGGCCAGGTAGTGGCTGACGCACCGGAGGTCCTCGCCGGGAATGCCGAGCGTGCGCGGGGCGTGCATGTTGCCGATCGCGAGAACAAGATGCTGGGCGGCGATAGTGCGCTGGCCCTGAAACGCGGCGATGGTGCTCTCGGTCGTGAGCGTGAAGCCGGGCACAGCGCGCTGGGCGCGGAAGACGCGCTCGTGTGTGCGGATGGGGAGCTGGTGCTGGCGCGCGACAGCTCGGAGGTAGGCGATGTAGTCCTCGCGCGTGGTCTTGTCCTGGCCGGCCGACGGGATCGGCATGCTGCAGATTGCGATGCGCTCCGGGCTCGAGAAGAAGCGCGTGCCCGGTGCCCACCACGCGATGGTGCTCGCGACCGCGCCGGCGTCAACGTGCGCCACGCCGAGGCCGGCGGCCTTGAGCATCGCGTGGAGCTCGATGCCGATGGGCCCGGCACCGACAATCGCGACATCGGTGGTGATGTCCGCGTCGATCTCGGCATGGAAGACTGGGGCGTGGCTGTTGGTCCGCGTTTCAACTCGGTCTGGTTGGGTCATGCGCGAAAGGTAGGGTGTTTGGCGTGCGGGAAATGAAAACACCGGCGACCCGATGTGGATCGCCGGTGCGTGTGCGTGATGAAGTATGCCGTTCGCGCTGCAAGCGCTGGCGTTCTTAGCGGCGGCGGCGGGTGGCGCTGGCCAGGCCGAGCGTGAGGGCCGCGACGCCTGCGGGAGCCGGGATGGGCTCGCCGATGGCGGCGACGCCGACCTCGACGTTGTCGAGGGCCCAGGACTCGTTGCCGAGGTTCTCGAGCTCACGGCCGCCGCGGAAGCGGATGACCAGATCATCGCCGGTGTGCGGGATGGTGAAGCTCATGCGGTAGGTCGAGTCGGTGGGCACGCCGGCGAAGGTGAAGCCGAGCGTGTTGTTGGCGGTCGCGCCGCTGCGGGGGGCGTGGATGTCGGTGTCGTTGGCGGGGTTGGGGTAGTGCTGGCCCTCGCCGGGGAGTGCGGCGGCGTTGGAGAAGGTCGACTCGAACTGCTTCTCGCCGTCGACGGCCATCCACCACGAGTCATTGCCGAACTCGCCGACGCCGTCCCAGCTCTTGATGAGGTAGAGGTCGAAGGTGACGGTAACCTCGTTGTGGGCGGGCAGGTCGGTGAGCGTGAGCTCAACGATGTTGCGGCCGAAGTTGCCAAGGAAGTTCTCGCCGGAGGGCGAGGTGCCCGTGTCGGTCTTGGACCACTCGGGGCCGGCGGTGCCGGTCTCGAAGTCGTTCTGGTACACCACGGTCATGGCGGATGCCGGCGCAGCCAGGGCGGCGGCGGCAACAAGGCTGGTCACGCTCATCTTCATCGCATACATCTCGCGAACTCCTATCGCTTGCGGGTCTTTGGCGTGGGCGAGCACGAAACGCATGAGACCGCCCCACCTCTGGTTGTCGTCCGACCCGCTGGCGTGCGCACCGCATGGCGAGCACCTCCCCCAGAGGGGACGGACTCGTTATGCGTGCCACAGGAATGCGGGGATGCAAGCGACCTTGCGGAATTTTCCGGGCACGCCCTCTACGACACGACGCCCGAGCATTTCTCGGGCGTCGTGGGAAAAAACACCGATCGCGAGCACGGCCTAAAGGCCGAAATCAACCGCCTTCGGACTCGGCTCGTTATCGGCGGCGGCGGCGGGCGAGGGGCGCTGCGCCGAGGCCGATGAGGGCGAGCGTGCCGGGTGCGGGCACGAGCTCGCCGATGAGCCGGCCTTCGGCGAAGACGACAAGGTTGCCAGCCTCAACGCCGGGGGTGTTGCGCGGGATGGCGTAGATGGTGTACGTCGCGGCGATGTCGGTGGCGGTCCACATGCCGCGGATCTCGACGAGGGCGAAGAAGCCGCCGGCGTCGGTGAGATCGACCGAGAGCGTGCCGTCGGCCGAGCGTCCGCCGGAGATCCCGCCGTAGAGCGGGGCATTGGCGCCGGAGAAGCTCATGTTGCCCATGCCGTCGATCGTGCCGGGGATGGAGACTGGATCGGGGTCGGGCCCGCCGAAGACGTTGCCGCTGAGGTCCATGGTGATGGTGACGTCCGAGCCGGACTTGACGAGGTCGAACTCGAAGCCGCCGGTGGACTCGAAGGTGTCGTTGAACCAGTCGCCGGCCCACTGCTCGGCGGGGTCGGC
>CAYQAD010000060.1:0-11231 GCA_964415125.1 uncultured Phycisphaeraceae bacterium
AGGAGGCCGAAGACCTCGCGGGGGGCGATCTCGAAGGTGAGTGCGTCGACGGCCTTTGCGCGATCGCGCATCCAGAAGTCTTTGAAGACCTTGCTGAGCCCTTGGCACGCAACGACTGGCGTGCCCGCCACGCTTGATTGACTCCCGGCCATCATGCTCCGTTCCGCTGCCGGGATGTTGCCCGGCGGCTCCGCTGGCTGTCGCCGCGACGCTCGATGGTCGCGGCGTGCTCTTGAGGTTCCGGTTTAGAAGTCCTCGTCTCCGACGGGCAGGCCCTTCTCGACGGAGAAGGTGCTCTCGCGCTGCTCCTGCTCGCGACGCTCGCGTGCGGCGTCGGCCTGACGCTGCTTGTTGAAGCGGTCGATCTCGTTGAGGATCTCGGGATCGGCGTTGAGCAGGATGTTCAGCGTGTCGGTGCCGCGTGGGACGAGCATGAACTGCGTGAACTCTTTGGCGAAGAACGTCTCGAAGGCGTCGCGCCACTCGCCCAGGACCATGAGGTCGGGGGAGGCGTCGTACTTGGCGAGCTGCGCCCGGAAAGAGGAGAGCTCGGCGGTGGACCGGGAGACGGCCTCGGAGCGGTATTGGTTGGCGCGGGCCATCATGCGAGCGACCTCGCCGGCGACGGTGACGCTTCCGAGCTCGTCGGTGCTGTTGATCTGGCCCGCGAGGATCGCGTCGATCTCGGCGAGGATGACGCTCGCGGCGGCGTCATCGCCGGACTCGATGGCGAGCTCGTAGGCGTCGATGCGGTCGTCGAGGATGCCGGCGGCTTCGCCGGCGACGCGGGAGAGGATTGTGCTCGCGTCGGAGGAGGCGGCCGACTCGGCCTGGGCGGCCTTGGAGGCGGCGGTCTGGACCTCGGCGAACTTGTCCATGAGCCAGCGCGGGGGGATCTTCTGCTCGAGCGTGAGGGACTCGATGCGGATGCCCGAGTCGAGGGCGTCGAGGGTGTCCTGGGCGGTGATGCGGGCGCGTTGGGCGATGGAGTCCTCGGCGGAGGAGCCGGCCTTGAGGAGGTCGTCGATGGTGACGGTGGCGACGGCCTGCATGACGCCGCGCTGGACGGCGGCGCGGACGATGTCGCGCTCCTGGGTTTTGAGGATGTGCTCGGCGTAGAGGCGCGGGTCGGCGCGGCGGTACTGGATGGAGAGGGTTGCGTGGGCGATGGCGCCGTCGGAGGTGACGAGGAAGCCGTCGATCTCGGGGTCGAGCGCCATTTTGGGCGTGATGGCGTCGACGGTTGCTTCGCGGACGCCGTTGCGGAGGCGGATCTCGGGCCAGAAGGCCTCGTCCTCGACGACCTGGACCGCGCCGGTCTCGACCTTGATGATCTCGCCGAGCGGGTAGGGGGCGGCGAACTTGAAGCCGGGCTCGAGGACCTCGGTGTCGGCCTTGCCGAAGAGGAGGCGGATGCCGGCCTGGCCCTCGCGGACGGACTGGAAGCCCGAGAGCGCGAAGAGTGCGAAGAGGACGATCATGCCGCCTTGGAGGAGGCGGAAGGTGATCTTGAGCGCTTCGGCGAGCGACTGGTTGGCCGGGTCCATGAGGACGCGGGCTCGGGCGGCGTCGGAGGCGCCCTCGCGGAGGGTGACGCTGGCGGCGCGGGCCTCGGCCTGCGGTTGATTGGCCGGCTGGTCGGTGTTGCCGAGCTCGGGGGGGAGGTCGCTCACCGGTCGCCTCCGTCGCGGGCGGGCGCGGCGATGCCGGGCAGCTCACCGTTGCGTGCGGTCTCGAGGGCGTCGGGCTGGAGGAGGCCCATGCCGGGCATGTCGGCGGACCAGACGAAGGTGGCGCGGCGTGCCATGGCGTTGCGCATGAAGTCGAGCTCGCGGAGGAAGATCGCCAGCTCGGGGTTCTCGTTCATCTGGGCGAGGAAGCGTGCGGCCTCCTGATCGCCGAGGGCACGGATCTCTGAGGCGCGGCGCTCGGCGAAGGCGCGGATGCGTGCGGCCTGGGCTTCGGCGCGGGCGCGGATGGCGTCGCCCCGGGCGAAGCCCTCGCTCTGGAGCTCCTGGGCGAGGCGGTCGCGGTTCTCGCTCATGCGCTCGATGACGGCGCGGGTGGTGCTCTCGGCGAGGCGGAGCTGGGAGATGCCGACGAGCTTCACGCCGATGCCGGCGTCGGCAAGGGTGGAGCCGTCGGCCTGGGCGGCGGTGAGTGCGGCCTGGACGCGCTGCTCGAGCTCGGGCAGGCGGCTCTCTTCGGCGTTGGGGGCAAGGAGCTCGTCCATGCGGAAGCTGGAGGTCTCGGCGAGGGCGGCGCGGAGGCCGGAGCGGATGATGGACTCGGCCTTGCGGTAGTGGTCGTCGGCGCGGTCGCCGGCGTCGGAGAAGTTGCGGAAGAACGCGTCGGGGTTCTCGACGTTCCAGGCGCAGAAGGCGCGGATGATGATGAGGCGATCGTCGGCGGTCTGCTGGGTCTCGAGGGCGGCCTCGAGGTAGCGGGTGCGCGTGTCGTACTTGGTGACGGTCTGCACCGGGTAGGGGAATTTGAACTTGAGGCCCGCGTCGGTCTGGATGGAGTCCTCGTCGGCGTTGCCGAAGGTGGTGAGGACCGCCGTCTCGGTGAACCGCACGGTGTAGGTCACCGCGAAGCTCAGGAGTGCGAGCAGGAAGAGGGCTGTGAGCACGAAGATGATGAGCCGTTGCACGTCGCGTCGTCCTTGGGCTTGCGCCCCCGCTGCCGGGTGTGCCGGGCGAGCGGTCGTCGTTCACATGCTCGCGGGTCGGGCAGGGGCCTTGGACCGCGAGAAAGAGAGCCTTGTTGTCGCCCGCTGCGTGCCGAGTGGCGCGGTTGGGGCTGGATGTCGGATGCGATCGATCGTGCCGCCGCGTTGCCAGGGGTGGTCGGCGGCGGCCTGATCGATGGCGGGTTACATGTCGTCGTCGCCGGTGCCCTGGAAGATGTCTCCCGAGAGCGAGTTGTCTTGGAGGTCGATGTCCACGCGCATGTTCTCGACGTCTGGGGAGACGACGTAGACGCGGGCGCTTTGCATGACGTCGGTGAGTGCTTCGAGGTAGAGGCCCGTGCGGTAGACCCAGGGGCTGGCGTTGTAGGCGACGTTCTGTCCGAGGAGGGCGGCGGCGCGGCCTCGCTCGGACATGTGGCGTCGCCAGCGCTCGGCGCGGGCGGTCTGGATGAGCGAGTCGGCCTCGCCGCCGGCGGACTCGAGGAGCCCCTCGATGACGAAGGTCTGCGTGGCGACCTGGTCGTCGCTCGCGCCCTCGGCCTGGAGGGCCTCGAGCTTGTCGAGCTCTTCGACGATCTGGGTGGCGAGCGCGACGGAGCCGACGACCTCGGTGAGGGTGCTCACGCGGTCGCTCTCGGCTTTCTCGAGGGAGGCGAGGCGCTTTTGCTCGGCCTCGATGACGCGCTCGAAGTTGGGGGCGACGCGCTTGGGCGGGTGGGCGCCGTTGACGTTGACGGCGAGGACCTTGACGCCGGCGCCGCGGGGCGTGCCGTCGGGCCCGACGTTGAGGCTGTCGAAGGCGGCCTGGACGCGGTCGCGGAGCTCGGCGGAGATGACTTCTCGGCCGGGGCCGAGGATGGTGTTGAGCGACCTTGAGCCGAGGTCGATGGTGAGTTCGCGTTCGGCGACGGCGCGGAGGATCTCGTTGCGGGACCCGGGCGTTGCGACGCGGTCGAAGGCTTCGAGGTCGTCGATGGTGTAGAGGACGGCGATGTCGCCGGTGACGAGGGAGACCTCGCCGCGTGTGGGCCCGCCGCCGATGAGATCGGCGGGCTGGACGACGAAGTTGTACTCGTTCTCGGCGTGTGCGTTGGTCCAGAGGACGGCGGAGCCTTCTTCGGGCGCGGTGGAGCCGAGGGCGATGGTTCGGATGCCGGTGACGGTGCGGGAGACGAAGTCGTCGCCGTCGGCGGTCTTCTCGACGTGCTCGGGGATCTCGACGCGGTCGAAGGGCCAGGGGAGCTTGGCGTGCAGGCCGGGCTCGAGGACCTTGACGAGGTTGCCGTTGCGGAGGAGGAGGGCCTTCTGGTGGGGCTGGATGACAACGAAGGAGGTGAGCACCCAGACGACGACGATGCCGAGGAGGACGAGGGACGTGGCGATGGAGCGGAAGAGGCGGTAGAACCAGGTGGAGGAGACGTCGACGCCGAACTGGTAGTTGAGTGCTTCGCCGAGGCTTTCGGCGACCTTGTCGGGCGCGGCGATGAAGCCGAGGATGCGAGAGTCGAAGGCGGGGGGTGCGACCTCTCCGGCCTTGCGTGGGCGGTAGAGGTTGAGGAGGAAGTTCAGGACGGTTTCGGCGGCGACGACCCCGAGGAAGATGGGGACGGCGACGGGGAGGTAGCGGACGAGGACGTCGGGGCCCGCGAGGTCGACGAAGTGCGAGATCGCGAAGGCGAGGCCGAGGATCGCGGCGCCGACGGCGAAGGAGGCGCCGGCGCGGAGCATCGCCCAGGGCTTCTGCTTTGCCATGCCCGAGACGAAGCGGGCGAAGACGAAGCCGATGAAGGCGACGGCCAGGCCGATGGAGATGACCCAGCCTCGGTTGGCCGCGTCGGTGGACTGGATGGGGCTGGTCAGGCCGCTGCCCTGGGCGAAGCGGACCCATGCGAAGATGCCGAGCGTGGCGGCGATGATGAGGCTTGCGATGGGGAGGAAGAACTTGTGGAGGGTCTCGACGCGTCGCGCGGCGGGTCGCGTCTCGACGCCCGCGGCCTCGAAGACGCTGGCGTTGCCGTCGCTGCCGAGGGCCTCGGCTTCGATTGCTTCGACGCGCTCGCGGCGGTGGCCGTCGTGGACGATCGCGAGGCAGAGCCACGCGAGGACGCCGGTGGCGCAGAAGAGCGATGCGGTGAGTGCGGCGTGGTCGGACTGGTAGAAGGCGTAGAGGAAGAAGACGATCGCGAGGAGTGCTTGGACGCCGAGCCCGATGAAGCTGACGGAGGTCGCACGGGCGTAGGTGAGATAGTCGGCCTTCATGTGGGCGAGTCCTGGCAAAGCGAGAGGTCGTCGAGCACACGCCGTCCGAAAGACATCTTTCGGCACCCGTTGCTTTGCGGTCGCGAGCGCTGCTCGCGGCCGTGGCGGCTTGGGTGAGGGAGGGTCGCGTATTGTCGGGGCTGCTTCATAGGAAGTCCACCCCAGGTGAACCGGGCCCTCAGGGACCCGTATGCGGTTCGGGGCGGTCCTGTTCGCTTGGTGTGGCAAATCGGTTGCACGCACGCGCGCGGCCCGCGACGGATACCATCCGCCCCGCGGCCGGCCGGGCACGGGTGGCGCGCCTGTTGCGCTGCGGGCGGCGATCCGGCATGCGTTGGTTGGCGAAGCGATTCACGGCCGCAATTCAAGACCTTGGTGCCCGCTGGGCGCGACCGGCTGCTCGGTAGAACAGACCCATGCTTCAAGCTCTCACCATCGCTCGCAACACGTTCGTGGACAGCCTGCGTCAGCCGGTTTTCTTCATCATTGTGGCGATCTCGGGCGTGCTTCAGGTGCTGGCGACGTGGGGGACGAACTTCTCGATGGGCATGGCCAGCGAGACCAGCGAGGTCACGTACGACGACAAGCTGTTGTTTGACGTGGGCCTGAGCACGGTATTCGTGTGCGGGGCGCTGCTGGCGGGGTTCATCGCGACGGCGATGCTGAGCCGGGAGATCGAGCGGAAGACGGTGCTCACGGTGGTGAGCAAGCCGATCAGCCGGACGGCGGTGGTGGTCGGGAAGTACCTGGGCGTGTCGGTCGCGATCCTGATGGCGACGTTGATGATGGTTGCCTTTTTGCTGCTGGGGCTTCGGCACGGGGTGCTGTCGACGGCGGCGGACAGCCTTGATGGGCCGGTGATTCTGGTCGCGTGTCTGGTCGCGTTCATGGGGCTGGGCGTCGGGGCGTGGTGCAACTTCTATTACGGGTGGCACTTCTCGCAGACGGCGGTGCTGGTGATGTTCCCGCTGACGGTGCTTGGGTACGTCGGCGTGCTGGCGGTGAACCCGGACTGGGAGCTTCAGGCGCTGACGGAGGACTTCCTGCCGCAGGTGACGCTGGCGTGTTTGTGTCTGGTGATGGCGATCATGGTGCTGACGAGCGTGGCGCTGGCAGCGAGCGCGCGGCTCGGGCAGGTGATGACGATCGTCGTGTGCGTGGGCGTGTTTGTGTTTGGGCTTCTGACGAACCACTTTGTGGGCCGACAGGTGTACGACAACCAGCCTGTGGGGCAGGTGTCGTTCGTGACGCCGACGGAGGTGGGCGACGAGCGGTTCAGCGAGCCGGGGGACTCGTACCGGATTCGGTTTGTGCGCCGGCCTGCGGTGGAGCTGCCGATCGGGATGCAGATCTACTGGGGGCCCAGCGCGACGGGCGCGGGGTTTGTGGTCGAGGAGTTTCCGGCGTCGCCCGAGGAGTTCGACGAGATCGAGGACTTCTTCGATGGGCCCCAGCCCGGGCGGGTGGTGGTGTCGGATAACAGCGAGCTCAACGAGCGCTGGCTGACTGTCCAGATCGTGGGTCGGCCGGGCTTGCGGATCGATCGGCTGCCGCGTGGGCAGGACTTTGTGTTCACCAAGCCGACGAGCGTGAACCCGGTGGCGCTGGGCGTGTGGGGGATCGTGCCGAACATGCAGGTGTTCTGGCTTGTGGATGCGGTGAGCCAGAACCAGCTCATCCCGCTTGGGCACGTGCTCTTGGTGTTCGGGTACGGGCTTGTGCAGATCGTCGGGTTTCTTGCGCTGGCGGTGATGATGTTCCAGACGCGGGATGTGGGGTAGGGGAAGATCACTTTATGCGGTCGCGAGACCTTGAAGTCTCACGCGGTAGGCTCGTCGAATGGCGTTGACCCTCGACCACTTCGCGCAGCTTCGCCCAAGGCTCTATCACCTGACCTCGCGCGGAAACTGCGATCGCATCCTGCAAAGTCGGCGTATCGATTGCGCCTCATCGCTGCTTCGACTCGGGAAGCGTCCTGATCTGATGAGCATGCCCCGTCGCGCTATTGAAGAGGTTCGCATCGATGGCACGTGCGTGACAATCCGAGACCAAGCCGTGCTCCATGAAGGAAACATCGCGTTTGAACCGGGCTGGAGCTTTCAGGATGTCGTGCAAGCATTGAATGATCATGTCTTCTACTGGCCCGGCAACGAGCGAGGCCCGATTCGGCCTGGCCTGAATCACTTCAAGAGGTACAACACGCCCGACAACGTGGTGATGTCTCTTGCAACGGGCGATGTTCTTCGCGCGAACGCCGATAGATCGCCAAAGTTCTGCAGATTCAACTCGGGCTCGCCGCGGTGCGTGTCCGGCCGGAAATCACCACGTGGGCCATCAACATTCGTTGAGGCAGATAGGTTCTCCGGAACGGCCAGTGCGGTTGTTGAGTTCGTGTACCACCAGACGAGTTCGATTCGAGCCTGCGACGTGGTTGTCTTGGAGGTCTCGGACGTCATCGAAGGCAGGCCTGCTTAGCGCTCGGAGCGGAGCGCGCGTGGCGGTGGCGATGCGACTTGCCGCGTCCAGAGCAGGTCGTTGCTTGACTTGATGTAGGCGTGGCCGCACTCGGGGCAGGTGCCCTCTTCGTCGAGGGCCGTGAGGTCGTAGGCGCACTCGGTGCAGATGTTTTGCGGGCCGAGCTCGCGCACCATGCGGAACATGGCGAATTGGCGTGCGTGGCGGACCAGCGTGATAGAGAAGCCGACCGCCACGACGGCCTGCCAGCCGAGCAACCCTGGGGACCTCAAGAGATTCAACGCGTCTTTGAGACTCTGTGAGACGAGCGGCGAGGACTGGATCGCTGGGACGAGGAAGATGGGCAGGAGCGGCGACAGGAAGACCGCTGCTCCGGCATACCACCACATCCGTCCGGCTCGCCGATATGCGGGCGTGCGGATGTCGGAGCGTTTCCAATCGCGGTAGTCAGTCCGGAAGCTCTTGCTGAGGACGCGCCGTGGTGGCATAGCTCGTGATATTATCTGTGTCACCGTGGCGCAGAATGTTGCTCGGTCTTTGATCCGAACGCACGCGGCTTTGGTGGCAGCGTGTGTGTTGTCCAGAGCAGGGCGTTGAGTGATTTGAGATACGACCGGCCACACTCGGGGCAGGTGCCCTCGGGTTCGAGGGCGGTGAGGTCGTAGGCGCACTCGGTGCAGATGTTCTCGGGACCGAGCTTGCGCACGGCGCGGAACATGGCGAACTGTTTTCTCTGGCCGATGACGGAGATCGTGCAGCCGAGGGCGACGGTGGCGTACCAGCCGATCATGCCCGTCGACATCACGAGATCGACGGCGTCCTTCAGCGACTGGGGAACCAACGGCGACGACCGGATGGCGGGGGCGGAGAACATGAGCACGAGCGGCGCGAACATGATGGTGGCGGTTGCGAGCCACCACGTTCGTCCGACCCGCCGATACGCGGGCGTTCGGATGAAGGACTTCCTCCACACGCGAAGGTCGGTTCGGAAGTCTTCGTCGAAAACGCGGCGCGGCGGCATGATCCGTGACGTTACCCCTGCGGCGGGAACTCTGGCAACGGCGTGACCACGCGCACCCTTCAGTCGGCGAGGCGCTGGTAGATCTGGACGCAGCGGGCGGCGGCGCCGTCCCAGGTGAGGCCTCGGAGTTCGAGGGGGGCGTGCTCTCTTAGGGTTGCTCGGAGGGGTGGGTATTTGAGGACGGCGACGATCTTGTTTGCCATCTCGTCGGTGTCCCAGAAGTCGACCTTGAGGGCGTGGGTGAGGACCTCGGCGACGCCGCTGGTCTTGGAGATGATCACGGGCACGTCGTGGGCGAGGGCCTCGAGGGCGGCGATGCCGAAGGGCTCGCTGACGGATGGCATGACGTAGCAGTCGGCCATCTTAAAGATGCGTTGGACGTCGTTGCCTCTTAGGAAGCCGGTGAAGAGGAGGCGGTGGCCGATGCCCATCTCGGCGGCGAGGTCGATCATGCGGAGGGCCATGTCGCCCGAGCCGGCGACGACGAACTTGGCTTCGGGGACCTTTTCGAGCACGCGCTTAGCGGCGGCGACGAAGTACTCGGGTCCCTTCTGCATGGTGATGCGGCCGAGGAAGAGGATGATCTTGTCGCGGGCCTCGATCTTGTCGCCGGGGCGGGGTTGGTAGGCGTCTTCGACGCCGTTGTAGACGACCTGGATGCGGTCGGGGTGGACGCCGTAGCGGGCGACGCAGATGTTCTTGGTGAGCTGGCTGACGGCGACGACGGTGTCGGCGGCGTGGAGGCCTGCGCGCTCGGTGTCGTAGAGGGGCTGGTTGACGTTCTCTCCCGAGCGATCGAACTCGGTGGAGTGGATGTGGGCGACCATGGGCTTGCCGGTGGCGTGCTTGAGGGCGATGGCGGCGGGGTAGGTCATCCAGTCGTGGGCGTGGATGACGTCGAAGCGCTCGCGTGCGGCGAGGGCGAGGGCGAGGTGGGCGTAGCGGTGGGCCTTGGTGACCATGTCGCCGCCGTAGTCGCCGGCGGGGGGGCCGACGGCGACGCCCATTGCCTCGAATGCTTCGAGAACCTTGGTTTGGTGCTCGTCGACGTCGGCGTATTGGTCGGCCTCGGTGAGGAGCCGTTGGAGTGCGGCGAAGCGCTTGGGGTCGGCGACGCCGGCGAAGTCGGGGTAGGGGCTTTGGAAGTCGGCGGGGATGCGCTTGAAGGTGGTGGGCGTTGCGCCAATGGGTGCGGGCTGGTCGGCGTCGAGGTCGTCGGGGGTGAGGCCGGGCGGCGCGGCGGGGGTCGCGGCGAGCGGGTCGGCGGAGGTGCCGGCGCGGGGGGCGGCGGCTTGGTGGTGTGCGCGCTCGGGGGGCGCGGTGAGTGTGGCGGGGGTGAGGAGTCGGACGTGGCTGGATGCGGAGGTGTCGTGGATGGGGTCGGGGAGGACGAAGAGGACGTCCTGGCCTGCGCGTGAGAGGGCCTTGGTGAGGCCGTGGCATGCGGTGCCGAGCCCGCCGGCGATGAAGGGTGGGAATTCCCAGCCGAGCATGAGGATGCGCATACCGATGCCCTGTTCGTTGGCGGCCGATGGTGGCCGATGCGTGCCGGTGTTGGCCCTGCGACGGGGTCGCGTGCGAGATGGGGCGGGCCGGTGTTGAGACGAAAAGGGTATGTCGGTGGGAAGGGCCGGGGATGGGATTAGGTGATGCGGGGGTCGACCCAGCGGTAGAGCACATCGACGACGAGGTTCAGGAGGACGAGGAGGGTGGCGAAGATGAGGACGACGCCCATGATGAGGAAGAGGTCTTTGTTCTGGACGCCGTTGACAAAGTGCTGGCCGATGCCGGGGACGTTGAAGACCCGCTCGACGACGAAGGAGCCGGTCATGGCCAGGGCGCTGGCGGGGCCGAGGAATGAGAGGACGGGGAGGAAGGCGTTTTTGAGTGCGTGCTTGAGGATGACGGTGCGTTCGGAGGCGCCCTTGGCGCGTGCGGTGCGGATGTAATCGCTTCCGAGCTGCTCGATCATGCCCATGCGTGTGAGGCGGGCGATGTATGCGGCGAAGGGGAGGCTGAGGGTGACGGCGGGCATGATCATGCGATCGATGCCGCCCCAGCCGCCGATGGGCAGGAGCTGGAGCCAGACGCCGAAGATGAGCAGCAGCACGGTGCCGATGACGAAGTTGGGCAGGCTGATGCCGACGAGCGCGATGGCGAGTGTGGAGAGGTCGGCGAAGGAGTTTGGCTTGACCGCGCCGACGACGCCGGCGAGCGTGCCGACGATGGTGGCGATGATGATGGCGGCGGCACCGAGCGCGACGGACACGGGCAGGGAGCCGGCGACGATCTCGTTGACGCGCCAGTCGTCGTACTGCAGCGAGGGTCCGAGGTCGAAGACGAAGCGGGGCTCGGGGCTGAGGCCCGCTTCGGCGGCGGTTTGCGCGCGCTGGGCGGCGTCGCCCGAGATGGTGTCGCGGAGGTAGCGAACGCCGGTGGCGCTGTCGAGGTATGAGCCGTAGAAGCGCCAGAAAGAGTCGAGGTTGTATTGGCGGAGCATCTGCTCTTGGACCTCGGGCGGCGGGCGGCGGCCGTCGGGGTTTTCGAGCGGGTTGCCGGGGACGGCCCAGGCGAGCGTGAGGGTGAGGGTGTAGATGACCAGGAGGATGAGGGGGAGCTGGGCGAGGCGGCGGAGGATCAGGCCGGTCATTGGATGTCACCTCCGCTGGCGCCCGTCGGCGCGGTGAGAGCGCGACCCTCGGTGCTGCGTGGTTTGAGGGGCATGCGCTTGGGTTCGTCGGGGCCGATGCCGTCGGTGAGGATGTCGGTGAGGTAGAGGTTCTG
>CAYQAD010000061.1:0-11161 GCA_964415125.1 uncultured Phycisphaeraceae bacterium
CTCGCTCCGCGCCAGGCAGGGCGCTCCACGCGGGTAGCGCCTCACGTGCGGCGGCGACGGCGCGGTCGACATCGGCGGCGCTCGCGTCGGCGACCTCGGCGAGCTTTGCTTCGGTTGCAGGGTTTGTTGTATCGAAAGTCTTCCCGCCCTCGGCGTCGGTCCATGTGCCGTTGATGTACAGGCCGTAGCGGTCGGCGATGGCGACCTTCACGGACTCGGGCGCGGGGGCATAGTCCCAGGCCGTGCCGAAGTCGAGCGCGGCGGGGGCCGTGCGATTCGCGGCGCGCGTGTCGAGGTCGGAGGCGTCGACAGCCTTGGGCGGGCGGGCGGTGCTGGTCATGGGGTCATGGTACGCGAGGCGCGCCGTCGGCCCGAGAGCCGCAGGCGAAGCGTGACGTACCCGCCCACGACCACGCCCGCGGTGAGGCTGTAGATCAGCGTGTTGAGCACGAAGCCCCGCATCGGGGTCAGCGGGAGGCGTGCGCCCGGGTCCATGCGAAGCCAGGCCGGCGGCTGGGTGGGCAGGGCGATGCCCGTGAGCGCCACCTGCTCGGAGGCGGGGTCGGCCGCGGCGCTCCAGATATCCAGCTCGACCCAGCGGAGGGCCTCGTAGGGATAGCCGGCGGCCGAGGTGTGCATGCGCCACTCGCGCCCGGCGTCGAGATCGAGGTGCGTCGCCCAGGTGTCGGTCCGGCCGAACCAGATCGTCTGCTCAACCGTGGTGGGTCGCTCCGGCCAGCCGGCGGGGGTCGCGATGGGCCAGGCGAGTGTGCCATCGACGTAGATGGGGTCGTCGTCGGGATTGCCCTCGACGGCCGCGAGGCGCCATGCGACGAGGGTGTTCGTCACGAGGCCGCCGAGGAGGGCGCCGAGGGCGATGATGCCGGCCGCACGCGTTGGAGTGAGGCGAGCGATCACGCCTCCGAGAAGTCGTGGGTCGCGGTGTAGGTTCCGGTCTTTCGGCGGACGATCTGGCGGAGCAGGTCGTTGGCGAGGCTGGAGGCGCCGAAGCGGAACCACTCGGGGGTGAGCCAGGCGTCGCCGAGGGTTTCCTTGACCATGACGAGGTAGTGCAGCGAGGTCTTGGCGTCGCGGATGCCGCCGGCGGGCTTCATGCCGATCTTCTTGCCGGTGGTGCGGTAGGCGTCGCGGATCGCCTCGAGCATGACGAGGGTGACCGGCATGGTCGCGGCGGGGGCGACCTTGCCCGTGCTGGTCTTGATGAAGTCGCCCTCGCCGATGCAGCGGATCGCCAGGTCGCTCGCTCGGCGGACGAGGTCGAGGGTCTCGAGCTCGCCCGTCTCGAGGATGACCTTGAGGTGGGCCGGGCCGCAGGCGGTCTTTGTGCGCACGATCTCGTCGCAGACCTCGTCCTCACGGCCGGCGAGGAGCGCGCCGCGGCTGATGACCATGTCGATCTCGTCGGCGCCGGCGTCGACGGCGCGCTTCACGTCGTCGAGGCGCACTTCGAGGGGGTACTGCCCGCTGGGGAAGCCGGTCGCGACGGATGCGACGTTCACGGGCGCATCGCCCAATGCTTCCTTCGCGACGGCCACAAGCGATGGGTAGACGCACACGGCCGCGACGCTCGGGAGGCGCTCACCCAGCAGCGACTCGTCGCGCTCGAAGGGGCGGACGGCCTTTCGGCACAGGCTTCGCACCTTCTCGGGCGAGTCCTTGCCCTCAAGGGTGGTCAGGTCGACCATCGAGAGGGCGAGGCGCAGGCCGGCGTCCTTGGCGGTGGTCTTGATCGAGCGGGTGGTGAACGACTTGGCGCGGCGCTCGGCCATGATCGTGTCGACGGTCGGGCTGGCAAAGTCGGTGATGGTCACGCGGCAAGTCTAGTCGGCGGCGTGCAGGCGACCCAGAAACTCGGCCACGGCCGCTGTGGACCGCTCGGCGTAGGGATCGAGCCAGAGGTCGTTGTGCTCGGCTTCGGCGATCTCGGCGAGCGTGGCATGGGGCGCGGCTTTAGCGATGGCGCGGGCGTCCTCGATGGGGCTGATCGGGTCGTCGATGCCGTGGAGCACCAGCAGGGGGACGCGGAGGCGGGCGGCCAGGCGTCGGCGGTCGAAGCCGCGCCACGTCGGGCCGACGCCGGCAAGCGTGCCGACAAGCCAGAGAGCGGGGGCAAGGTTCAGTCGCCACGGCATGCCCGAGTAGTGCAGCACGTTGCGCGCGGGCGTGTGGACGTGTCGGTACGCGGCCTCGGCGACGACGCCGGCGATGAGGCGGTCCTCGTCGTCATCGGCCGCCGCGGCGGCGATGCAGACGCCCGCGCCGAGCGACCAGCCGAGCAGCACGATCGGCGCGGTGCTGGTCTCGCGGACCTTGCGAGCGATCGCGAGAACGTCGTGGTGCTCGCGCGCGCCCATGCGCAGCCAGCCGCCGCGCTCGCCTTGGGCTGGCATATCGAATGCGACCATGCGCCCGCAGTGGGGCGCGAGGTGCTCGGCGCGCGTGAGCGCGCCCATGCGGCTGTCGCCCCAGCCGTGGGCGAGGATGATCGTCGGGCCGGCGGGGTCGAGCCCGGCGATGTCCCAGACGTCGAAGGTTTCGCTGCGTGACGTGACGGTCCACTGTTCGCAGTCGAGCGGCGTGTCGAGCTCGCTGGGGTCGCCGGGCTCGCCGCGCGAGACGGCCGAGGCGTACGAGCGGCGCGGCGGATGGGTGAGCCGCCAGGCGGTCATCGCGATCAGCAGCGCGAGCAGGAGCGCGAAGCCGAGCCCGAGCAGCACGACCAGCGGTGGGAGGGCGGCGGGCATGCGCTCAGCCGCCGAAGATGCCCATGATGTCGTTGAAGGTCACGACAAGAAACGCCGAGCCGATGAGCATGAGGCCCGCGAGGGTCGCAACGTTTTGGACGGGCACGGGCACGGGCTTGCCGCGGACGCCCTCCCAGAGGAGGAAGACGAACTGCCCGCCGTCGACGATGGGCAGCGGGAGGAAGTTGATGACGGCGAGGTTCACGCTGAGCAGCGCCATGTAGAAGAGCAGCCACGCCCAGCCCTTGTCGGCCAGGCGCGTGCCGATGTGCGCGATGCCCACGGGGCCTTTGAGATGTTCGACGCGGACGGTGCCCTGGAAGAGGCGGGCGATCGTGAGGTAGGTCGTGAGCATGACGACCTTGGTCTCTTCGATGCCCATGCCGATCGCCTGGATGGGCCCCTCGGCGCGCTGGATGGTCGTCTCGAGCGCGAGCACGGCGAGCGCGTCGGCGGTGTACCCCAGGTCGAGCACGCGGGCGAGCTGGTCGCCCGGGATGGTCCATGTGCGCTCGACGCGCATCGCGGGCTCGCCCGCCTGGGTCTGGGCCGCGGTGCGCGGGAGTTCGAGCGTCACGTTCAACGAGCGATCCGTGCCATCGGCCGCCTGGGCGACCGCGCCGAGCACGCGGCGGATATCGCCCATGGACCGCACCGGGACGCGATCGATCGCGACGATGCGGGTGCCGGGCTTGGCGATGAGCGAGGCGGCCGCGGGCTCGAAGGTCTCGCTGGTGCCGGGCATCGCGAGCGCTTGGGGCGGGATCGTGGTGAGGGTGTCGACCGCGGCGGTGTCGTCGGGCAGGAAGCCGACCGTGCCGTCGCGGCCGACGTTGGCGGTGAGCGCGACGCGATCGAGCCCGCCCTCGTCGTTGCGGCGCAGTACGACCAGATCGACCGGGCCGCCCGAGCGGGACTGGATCTCCGCACGGCCTCGCGCGATCGTCGGATACTCGAGGCTGCCGATGCGGGCGAAGATGTCGCCCGGCTCGAGGCCCTGGCGCGGGCCGTCGCCGGAGACCACGGGGTTCACGCGCATCACCGGCGTGAGCCCGAGCAGGTGTGCGTAGGGGCGGATGACGCGCGGGTCGTCGCTGGGCACGCGATCGATCATGAGCTCGGGGGATGTCGCAACGGTGATCTCAAGCTCGCCGCTGTCGGGCGTGCGGAAGGTCAGGTCGGCGCGGCCGCCGGTGCTCGCGTCGAGTGCCTCGGCGGCTTGCCTGGCGTCGGCGACCTCGACGCCATCGACGCGCACCAGGCGCGATCCGATGGGCACGTCGCCGAGTCCGAGGGCGGCGAGCAGCCGCTCGAGGTTGGCGGTGCCGCTGGGCGTCTCGGGCTCGACGCGGTTGGAGATCATCGGGAGCGCGCCGAGCTCGAGAAGGCGTGTGATCTCGCCGCGGGTGGGCTCGATCTCGAAGCGGAGCGTGCCGTCGACGCCGGGGCGCTCGACCTCGAGCGAGAGCGTCTCGCCCGGCCCGGTCATGGCGGCGGCGACGACGAGGTGGTCGAAGCGTTCGGGGGCCTTGCCGTTGAGCCGCGTGACGCGATCGCCCGGCTGGAGGCCCGGCTCGGTGACGCCGAGGGCTTCGGCGTTGGTGGCGATGGCGGTGGCGGCGGGCGAGCCGGCCTGCGTGCCGCCGATGAGCGGGGGCTCGACCTTGAGGCCCATGCCGAAGACCGCGATGAAGAGCAGGCCCGCGGAGATGAGGTTGACGATGACGCCCGCGGAGATGATGACCATGCGTTTGGGCACGGAGCAGTTCTGGTAGGAGTCCTTCGCGGCGCTGACCGCGGAGGGGTCGAGGTCGTCCTGCCCGAGCATGCGCACGTAGCCGCCGAAGGGCAGCGCGTTGAAGCGATACTCGGTGGGGCTCATCGCCAGCGCGCGCTCGGGCTCTTCTGCGAAGGCGTGCTGGTACTCGCCCTCGGTCGAGCCGCGTCGAAATCCCAGGCCCTTGCGGTACGACACGAGCGCGGGCCCGAAGCCGAGCGCGAACGCCAGCACGCGGACGCCCGCCCACCGGGCGGCGAGGAAGTGGCCCAGCTCGTGCACGAACACGATCAGGCCGAAGCCGACGATCACGATGAACAGGTCAAGTGCGTTTCCGAGCATGGCGGGGCGATGGCTCCGGGCGGGGGTGTCTGGTCGCGTGCGATGGTATCGGTCGCGGGTGGGCGGCAGCCGGAACGAATGGCGGCGGGCGGGGAAAGAAATCGCGAAAGAAAAGGCCCGGACAGCGTCTGCCCGGGCCCTTGGATGGTTTCAGCGCGGCGGTGGGATCAGTACTTGACGCTGCAGCCGTAGGCGCGGGTCTGGGCCGTCGCGACGCTCTCGCCCGCGAGGACGGACTTCAGGGCGTCGGCGACGTAGTTGGTCTCGCCGAGGGTGCGGGGCGAGCGGTTGTCGTCGATCGCGCCGGCGTAGACGAGCACGCCGTCGCCGTCGATGACGTACATGTGGGGCGTGGTCTTGGCGTCATACATGCGGCCGACGTCGCCCGACTCGTCCATCAGGATCGGGTACTGGATGTTGTACTCCTTGGCCATGCGCTCGTTGAGCTCCATGCCCGTGCCCTGCTTGCCGGGCGCGCCGGAGTTGATCGCCATCCAGCGGACGCCGTCGTCCTTGTGGGCGGCGTAGATGTCGGCCATGGTCGTGTTGAGCTTGTGGTGCTTCACGACGAAGGGGCACTCGGGGTTGTACCACTCGAGCACGACGGCCTTGACCGACTCATCGGCGAGCACGTCGCTGAGCGTGTGCTCGTTGCCCTCGAGATCGGTGAGCGTGAAGTTGGGGGCCTGCTCGCCGACCTTCGCGACGGTCTTCTTGTCCTTGTCCTGCATCGAGCCGTAGCCGTCGCCCGGCGCGGCTGCGACGGCCGTCAGCGCGAGCGCGCCGGCGGCGGCGAGGGACCCGATCAATTTGAGCGGTGCTGCAAAGTTGCTTGACATGGTGATTCTCCTGCGTGTTCCAACGGGGTTTCTTCTTCGCGCGCCGGACACGGTGTCCGGATCGCGCACTCAAAAACAAGGGAAAATCGGCTCAGCGACCGGTCGCGGCATCGTTGGTTGGTGTGTCGGAGGGGGCGCCACTGGAGGTGTCGGCCGGGGCATCGATGGCCGCGTCGGGGCCGGGCAGGTCGATCGTGAGCCAGCGGGTGGTGTCGCCGTGGGTGATCGCGAGGATGCCCGAGGCGCGTTCGATCGGGCCGAGGTCTCGTGTGAACGTGATCCGCAGTGCGGAGCCATCGCTCGCGAGCGACGCGATCGGTGCGAGGATGTCGGGCGTGTCCGCGTGGGGGTAGAACTCGACGCGTGTGCCCCCGCGGGTCGACAGCGTGAGCGTCGTGTCGTTCCAGCCGTAGGCGAGCAGGGTTGGGTCCGCGGGTGTGGGCCAGCGTGCCTCGGCCGCGGCGAAGGCGGGGGCGTGCGCGGTCGGCCGGGACGCGCCAGCGACCGGGAGGGACATCGAGACCCGCGCATCCTCGGGGATGCACACATCCTTGCAGACGAGCCATGAGAGCTCAGCGGCGATCTCGGCTGTGCCCGCTGCGTTCGCGGGCGCGGTGAGCTCGGCGATGAGCGTGAGGCGGTCCTCGTAGATGTGATCGAGAATGTCGCCCGGCGAGACGTAGCGGATCGGCGCGGGCCAGTGCAGGTCACCGATGCTCCAGCCGTCGGGAAGCTCCCACTCGACCTGCGGCTCGAAGCCCGTGTCGTTTCGGCCGGGCCAGTAGAGGTGCCAGCCGGGATCGATCGCAAAGTCGACCGCGACGCGGACCGTCCCGGCCGGCGCGACCGCGGTGTGCTCGGCGATCAGCGCCGGCTGGGCCTGCCGATCGGGCGCATCGGCGGCGGCGCTGGCGACGCCCGCGAGACCCGCGGCGAGCGCTGCGGCAAGACCGACGCCGAGCGTGTGGTTGGATAAGTGGCCGATCGGCATGCGGTGAGGCTCCGGGTGCGACGCGCTGGAACGCATCGTACTTCGCCCACAACACTGCCCACGATGCGG
The DNA here is from genome assembly GCA_964415125.1 of uncultured Phycisphaeraceae bacterium. GTDB lineage: Bacteria > Planctomycetota > Phycisphaerae > Phycisphaerales > UBA1924 > CAYQAD01. Next base: position 6,784 of record CAYQAD010000061.1, read on the forward strand.
CTATTCTGCGTGACGCCGTGATGACCATGCAAGCCAACCTCGCCGCCATCGCCGTCCGCACCGCCGCACGACCCGCCCGGGTCGGGTGCCCGCGCTCAAGGCGTGGCCGCCCCCGTGCGGGGTGGTGGGGGGTCGCTGTGATCGCGGGAGCGGCGATGTGCAGCGGGCTGGTCGGCTGTAACCGCGACGTCACCGATAAGGACATCCGCCTCGTGTCGATCGCCGAGGTCCGGCAGTGGCAGCGCGTCACCGAGCGTGGCGAGCGCAGCCCGATGCTGCTGGTCGACCCGCGCAGCGAGCGCTTGTTCAACGCGGGGCACATCACCGGCGCGGAGAACCTTCGGCTCGAGATGGTCGACGCGGAGGGCGACCGCGAGTCGCGCATCGAGAAGCGCGAGCACATCGTGGTCTACGGCGACAACCCCGGCTCGGCGGTCGCGCGGGCGATGACCAAGCGGCTGATCGCCGCGGGCTACGGGCGGGGCAAGGTCCGCCTGTTTGCCGGCGGTCTCGATGAGTGGCGACGCAACGGCCTGCCGATCACGCGGATCACGATCGAAGAGCAACGCGGTGCGGTGCCCAGCGATGGCGACGGAGCGGCAGCACCCGACACGCCCACGCCGTAGCGGCCATCGACGTCACCACTATGACCCATCACTATGACCTAGAAGCAGTCGGATGAGAAAACCGGGACCCGCGTGTGCGGGCCCCGATCGATTGGGTTGCTGCATGTCACGGGCCGTGACCGCGCCGCCGCGGCCCGCCCGGCGGGAGCGGTTACGCCTGGACCGAGCTGATGCTGTTGGTCAGGCCGAAGGGCGTGCCCGCGATGGTCCAGCCGCCGCCGAGCGCGAGGTCGTACTGCGTGAGGCTGGCGGTGATCTGGACGGGGGCGAAGACGTTCAGGCCGAAGCGCGGGATGCCGGCCCGGGCCGTGATCTCGGGGCGTGCGGCCAGGTCGATGCTGACGAAGTCGCCCGCGCCGACGAAGGGTCGGAAGCTCGAGACGGTGCCGTCGGCGAAGATGAGCTGCACGGTTGCCCGGCCGTTGACGTCGGTCGGGTTGTGCAGGTTGAGCCAGCCGAAGGACTGCGTGCCGAGCGTCGCGGTGTTGAGCGAGGCGCCGGCGAAGGCGAGCTGCGTGACGCCGGTCGTCTGGCCGACGCGGGCGTTGGTCTCGCCCAGGCGGTCCTCGACGGCGACGACCGAGACGGGTCCCGACGCGGTGTAGGAGATGCCCGCGGGCTGGTTGGCCGCCAGGCCGACCTGTGCACCGGAGAGCACGACCTGCGAGCGGGCCGCGACCGTGAAGATGCGCTGCGCGTCGGGCAGGGTGTTGCTGAAGTAGTCGCCGGTGAACTGGAAGGTGATGTCGGTGTCGCCCGGGTTGAAGACGACGAGTTCGGCGTTGACGGCCGAGCCGTTCTCGAGCGAGCCCAGCACGCCGCTGGTCGCGGTGATGTCGGGGTTGCCGAGCACGCCGAAGCCGCTCTGGCTGGCGAGGTTCTCGCTTCGCAGGCCCGCCACGACGCCCATGAACTTGTTGGCCTGGGCCGCGTCGGCCGGTGCCGCCGAGACCCGGGCCGAGAAGACGCCCGTGGGGAATGACGTGAGGTTGTTGATGGTCCAACTTGTCCGGGCGAGGGCCTCGACGCGGCGGACGACCGAGGTCGTCGTGCCGTTCTGGTAGCCGGTAAGCGTGACGTCGACCGCGACGGCGTTGGGGTTAAAGACGGTGATGGTGTCGTTCTCGACACCCGGGCGCCGCTCGATGCGGGCGAAGTCCCACGTGGGCGCGAGCGTCTCGGTGAACTGACCGCCGGTGTCGGCCCGGCCGTCGTAGCTGATGACGCTCGCCGAGAGCTGGCCGTTGGACCAGATCTCGATCGAGTAGGGCACGCCGACGCGTGCGCCGGCGGGGCTCGTCCCGTTGGGAGCCGAGAGCTGGACGAGCGTCTGGTTCTGCCCGTCGATGCGGCCGTTGCTGACGACCTCGGTCGTGCCGTCGGCGTAGCGGAGCCAGGCGCGGTAGGAGACGCGGAAGTCGTTGGGGTTGGTGATCGCGAGGTTGCTGAGTCGGCCGGCTTCCGTGCCCGCGTCGGGCAGGTAGAGCGTGCTGGTCGCCGGCTGGGCATTGACGCGGAGCGTGTAGTCGCCCACGTCCGTGCCGACGCCGTCGACGATGGCGTAGTACGAGGTGTTCCGGCGCGCGTCGAACTGGGTCGCGGCCGTCGCGCCGGGCAGGCCGTCGGTGTCCATGCGGATGACACTCTGCGGGCTCTCGTCGGCGAAGCGGAGGATGGTGACGGAGGCATCGAGCGTTGAGCCGTCGGGCGTGACCACTTGCACGCGGGTGATGCCGGCACCGGCGGGCGTGAAGATGAAGAGGTCGCGATCGCCGGAGACGCCGATGCTGCCGCTGGCTTCGCCATCGCCGGTGCGCTTGTCGAGCCCGAGGATGGTCGGGTCGGCGAAGTCCACGAAGTCGGCATCGCCGCCGCCGCCGCCACCGCCGCCATCCGGATCGACGACCGGGGCCGGCCCGTCGATCGAGAGCGTGTAGCCGCCGGTACGCGTGCCCGAGACGTCCTCGACGAGGAGGAAGAACTGGCGAACGCCCAGGCCCGGGAGCGAGAGCGTGACGCTCTGCCCGGCGACGACCGAGGTGGCGGTCTGGAGGGCCACGCCGTTGGGGCTGAGCAGCGTGAGGCGTGCCTGGATGGGCATGCCCGAGTCGAAGAAAGGCGTGACGACGATGGTCGTGTCGCCCTTGGCCAGCGGGGTGAAGGTGAACAGGTCGGTGTCGCCCGCGGGATCGATGCGGGGGTTGCTCGGATTGCTCGGGTTGTTGTTGCCGACCTGGCCGTCGCCCGAGACGGGCGAGATGTTGATGACCGTCGCGATGTCCAGCTCGCCCGCGTTGGCGTGGTCGTCGACGGGCGGGGCCTGCACCTCGATCGTGTAGCTGCCCCGGCGTTCGTTGTTGATCGCGAACTGCGAGAAGCCGACCGAGACGTAGTAGGTCTCGCCGCGGGTAACGGCGAACTCGCCGAAGGTCAGCTGGTCGCCGCCGTCGACGAAGGTCGTGCTGATCTCGACCGCGTTGCGGTTGAAGACCTGGAAGGCGGGCAGGAAGTTCCCGTCGGCCGCGTCGACGTCCACCCGCGCCGTGCCGCTGGCGGTCGCGACGAAGGAGAACACGTCGGTATCGACCACGACCTCCTTGAGGCCCGAGCTCGAGCCGAAGCCCGTCGCGGGATTGAGCGGGATGGCCGTCTCGAAATCGAACTCGTCGGTAACGTTGAGGTCGCTCAGGTCCGAGTGGTCGTCGGTGGGTGCGTAGTCGACCGTGAGGCTGTAGCTGCCGAAGCTGTCGTCGGTGTCTTCCGAGGAGACGACGATGTAGTAGGTCGGGTAGTTGAGCGAGGTGACGCCCGAGAGGCGTGTCGGCGTGACGCCGAAGTTCCGCGTCGCGACGGCCGAGCCGAAGCTGTCGGCGCCGCGCGAGACCTGCGCGAAGACCGACGAGCCGTCGGGCATGACCTGCAGCTCGTAGACGGTGAACGTGGGCAGCAGCGACGCGCTGGTGGGCGTCAGGGTGATCGTGATGTCGTCGTACTGGAGCGCCTCGAAGGTGAACACGTCCGTGTCGCCCGGGTTCTCGAGCTCGCCCGTGACGGTCGCGGAGCTGAGGAAGTCGCGCAGCTCGATCTCGGTGCCCAGGCGGACCTGGTCCTCGAAGTCGGCGTGATCGTCGACCAGCGGCGGGCCGGACACGGTGATGTCGTAGAACCCGTCGGTGCTGCCGACCGTGTCGCTGTCGGCGCGGAAGAAGTACGCCTCGCCCTTGGCGGCGGTGAACGTGACGGTGGCGGTGCCCTGGCCGTTGTCGACGGCGGTGGTAAAGGCGATGGACTGCCCGTCCTCGAAGGCGCTGAGCGTGGGAACGAGGTTGCCACCGCCCTGGGCGCTCGAGCGCCGCTGCATCGTCACGGTGTAGGTGCCCGAGGTGGGGGCGATGAAGACGAAGCCGTCGCTGTCGTCGGGGTTCTGCTGCGCGCCGCCGGCCACGTCGCGGATGCGCCCGCCGATGGTGCCGATGCCGTCGGGCTTGACGTCGATCACGCTCGCGGCGGCGGCGCTTGTGACTGGCGAGGCGAAGTTGGCGTGGTCATCGCCCGAGGCGATGGCGCCCGGGTCGCTGGGCAGGCCGTTGATGAGGATGTCGTAGGAGCCGATCAGGTGCTTCCACGCGACGGGTACGGTCGCGTCGGCCTGGTGCGCGGCGAACGCCGCGGCCTGGGCGCTCTCGACCTGGATGAAGTACGTCACGCCCTGCTCGGCCTGGAAGACCACGCGGGCGTCGCGACGGTTGAAC
>CAYQAD010000062.1:0-11028 GCA_964415125.1 uncultured Phycisphaeraceae bacterium
CGCCCGCTTCGTCATCGCCGCCCCCGGCTCCTACTACCTCACATCAAACATCACAGGCGTCCCCGGCAAAGTCGGCATCGACATCCGCGCCGAAGACGTCACCCTCGACCTCAACGGCTTCACGCTCCAAGGTGTCCCCGGCTCCGGATCCGCCATCCGCGCCACCGCAACACTGAGCGACCGCCTCACCCTCCACTCCGGCTCGATCGTCGCCTGGGGCAGCGCCGGCGTCGATGCCAACCAGGCCTTCGGCGGCCACTTCCACGACCTCCGCATCGTGCGCAGCGGCTCCGAAGGGTTCTTCGTGCCCGGAGAGGCCATCGTCGAGCGCGTCATCAGCACCGCAAACGCCGGCGACGGCTTCGTCACCAACGGTGCCGCCACATTCATCGACTGCGTTGCAAGCGACAACGATGACGGCGGATTCCAAGGCCGCGGCATGTTCGAACGCTGCGTCGCTCGACTCAACGCCACCGACGGATTCCTCGTCAGCCATGGCTCGCTGTCGAACTGCCTCTCCGAAGCAAACGCCGGCGACGGCTTCGAGCTCCGCGAGTTCTTCGGAGCGATCAACGCGATCAACTGCATCGCCAACGGCAACGACGTCGGCTTCCGCCTCGATCGCGGCACCACCGCAACCTCATGCAACGCCACCGCCAATACCGCCGACGGCTTCGTGCTCACGGAGGGTGCCGTCGCATACGACTGCACCGCATACTTCAACGCCGACGACGGCTTCGAACTCCTCAGCGACACGGTCGTCACCCGGTGCGCGGCGTACGAGAACGCATTCGGCTTCTTCGTCCCAAGCACCAGCGAACGTGCGACCATCGCCGACTGCACGGCAATCAACAACGATGGCACCGGCATCCTCTGCGGCGGACCGAACGCGCTCATCATACGAAACACCGCCGCCGGCAACGCCTTCGACTTCAACATCGCCGGCACCGCACGCTTCGGCCCCATCGTCGCCGGCACCGGCGAGATCACCAACGCCAATCCGCACGCGAACTTCGGCACGACCGTTGTGACGACCACCACCCCCCTCTCGACCCCTGCCCCAACGCACCACAAGTAATCCCGCCGACGCACGCCGCACGCACACCAACAGAGAGGATCCCGCCATGCCACGCCCCACGCCCATCGCCGCCATCGCCGTCCTTGTCACAGCCGCCCACGCCGGCCCACTCACACCACCCCCCGGCCCGCCGGCGCCCACCGACACCGCCCTCAGGCAAACCGACCCGCGCATCCCGGTTGGAATCGACACCACGCCCGGCGACATCGACGCGGTCTACCGCATCACCCAGCCCGGCTCGTACTACCTCACCGCCGACGTCATCGCCGGCACCGGCTTCCGCGGTATCGAGATCGAGGCCGACGCCGTCTCGCTCGATCTCAACGGCTTCTCACTCATCGGCCTCACCGGCTCCAGCGACGCCATCGTCGTCATCGGCCAGGGCGCCATCATCCACTCCGGCTTCATCCGCGACTGGGGCGGCAACGGCATCTCCGCCTTCAACGCGCCCGACGCCTTCTACCACAGCATCGCCGTCTCACAATGCCAGGGCCGAGGCTTCTGGCTCGCCGACGGCTCCACCATCACCAGCGCCACCGCAAGCTTCTGCGGCCAGAGCGGGTTCCAGACCAACGGCTGGGTCACCTTCAACGCATGCCACGCCGAATACTCGGGCGAGCACGGCTTCAAGGTCCAGGGCGTCCTCACCAACTGCACCGCCGACCACAATACCCTCAGCGGCTTCAGCCTCTGGCAAGCCATCGCCACGAACTGCCGCGCAGGGTTCAACACCGAGGCCGGCTTCGAATTCCGCTCCCAGCACAGCTCGACCAACAACTGCTACGCACATCAGAACGCCAACGGATTCCTCGCCACAAGCGTGCCCGCCGTCCTCACACACTGCGTCGCCGCCCAAAACACCGACGACGGCTTCTTCATGCCGACCCAGGGCAACACCCTCCGAAACTGCACCGCCTTCGCCAACGGCGACGACGGCTTCCAGCTCGGCACCGACAACGCCGCCACCCACTGCACCGCCACCGACAACGCCTTCGGCTTCTTCGCACCAACCACCGCAGTCCGCGTCACCATCACCGACTGCATTGCCACCAACAACACCACCACCGGCTTCATCTGCACCGCGCCCGACGGGCTCTACATACGCAACCACGCCAAGGGCAACGGCGGCGCCGACTTCGCCGTCTCCCCGACCACCCAGTACGGCCCCATCGTCACCTCCATCGGCCCACTCACCACCACAAGCCCGCACGCCAACTTCGCGGCAACCCCACCGGTCACCGCGGCATCGGCCAAGCACACCCCCACGCTCGCCGACTGATGCCACGGCCCGTCGCAATGATCCCAGCCCCGCCCGTTGATCCCTAACTTCGCGCCGCCGCCACCCGTGCGAAGTCGCGTTGGATCGATCGGCGGCGTGGAGTATTCTCACGCCGTCCGACACGGAGAGAGGTTCCACATATGCGCGCCACCCACGCCCCCGTCGCCATCGCGGCCGCCGTCGCCGCCCTGACGATCGCCCCCGCCCACGCCGGCCCCCTCACCCCGCCCCCCGGCCCACCCGCCGACACCAACACCCTCACCCTCGAGGCCGACGCCCGCATCCCCATCAACACGCTCCCCGGCGCCGCAACCACCCTCCACCTCATCACCCAGCCCGGCTCCTACTACCTCACCGCCAACCTCATCGCGACGAATCCGGGCAACATGATCCGCGTCGCCGCCGACAACGTCACCATCGACCTCAACGACTTCACCATCGACGCCACCAACGGCGCCGGCATCCTGACCAACAACAATCGCACCACCATCCGCAACGGCACCATCACCAGCGCCGCAACCACCGCCATCCTCATCGACGGTGGCGACGATCACGTCGTCGAAGACCTCCGCCTCCAGGACAACAACTTCGCCATCGCCCGCGCCACGCCCACCACAAACATCGACTTCAACACCATCCGCCGCGTCCTCTTCGAGGACAACACCCAATCCATCATCCTCCCCGGCGGCGCGCGCATCGAAGACTGCCGATTCTCCGGCCTCTTCAGCACACACCTCAGCCTCGGCGACGCCAGCGCCATCCGCCGATGCACGTTCATCGGCGGCGGCAACGGCATCACCATCGCCGCCGGCGACGAGTCCATCGTCCAGGACGTCGTCATCTTCGGCACCTCCGGCAACGCCATCGTCCTCGAAGACGAGGCCGTCATCGAGAACATCGTCATCTACCGCACCCAGACCAACGGCCCATTCGCGGGGCACGGCATCACCGCCGGCGACCGCGCCACCATCCACAACGCCATCGTCATCGAGCCCGCTGCCGACGGCATCCGCGTCGGCGGCGACGCACGCATCACCAGCTCCCGCGTCGAGGGCGCCGGCGGCATCGGCTTCCAGATCGGCACCGGCTCCTCCGTTACGCACTGCATCGCCCAAAACTGCACAACCAACGGCTTCCAGACCACCAACCAAGGCCCGACCGGCATCCCGTCCACCATCGAGCACTGCGCCGCCATCGGCAACGCCATCGACGGCTTCTCACTCGGCTTCCCAGCCACCATCCGACACTGTGTCGCAAATGGCAACGGCGACGACGGCTTCCAGATCACCGGCGGCACCGAGATCACCCACTCCCGCGCACAGGTCAACGGCTTCGGCTTCTTCTTCTCGCAAGCCCTCACCGACCCGCCCTACCCCGCCCGCTTCCGCATCGACTCCTCCGCCGCAGAGGACAACTTCAGCGCCCAGTACTCAGTCTCCAACGGCGCCGGCATCATCACCCGAAACGTCGCGCGAGGCCCAAACGCCTACGTCATCGGCACCGGCTCCATCGCCGGCCAGATCATCAGCGCACCCGCCACCCTCAGCGGCAGCACCGACCCCTTCGCAAACTTCGCCTACTGACCGCGCAGGCAATCACCACACGCACGATCCCGGCGACGGCCATCGCCACACACGCGCCATCCCCCGCTTGGGGCGGGCGCGCATCGCGCCGCGCTCGCACCTCCCAACATGAACGCAACTTCACACGCGATCAACGCTCGGCACCAGCCGGCGCGTGAATCTACTCCCATCGGGCCGACGGCCCAGCGCACACACACACCAGGCCCCCAAGCCAGACCCCCAAGGAGGCTCCCACCCATGGCCGACAAGAAACTCAACGACACCACCATCGCCGTCCTCGCAACCAACGGCTTCGAGCAGTCCGAGCTCGAGAAACCCGTCGCTTCCCTCGAAGGACACGGCGCAACCGTCCACATCATCGCGCCCGACGGGGGTGCCATCAAAGGTTGGTCCAACGGCAACTGGGGCGACGAGGTCAACGTCGACCGCACCATCGCCGATGCGCACGCACGCGTTGACGAGTACGACGCACTGCTCATCCCCGGCGGCGTCATGAGCCCCGACGCACTCCGCATGCGCGAGGACGCCACCACCTTCGTCCGCGAGTTCTTCAAGGCCGGCAAGCCCGTCGCCGCCATCTGCCACGGCCCGCAGATCCTCATCGACTGCGGCGTCCTCGAGGGCCGCGAGCTCACCAGCTACCCATCGCTCAAGAACGACCTCAAGAACGCCGGCGCACGCTGGGTCGATGCCGAGTGCGTCTGCGACCAGGCACTCGTCACGAGCCGAACACCCGAAGACATCCCCGCCTTCACCGAGAAGTTCATCGAAGAAGTCCGCGAGGGCGCGCACAAGGGCCAGAAGACCGCCTAACCCGTCACGTCCACAACTCCTCGAACACGAGCACAACACATGCAGCCCACACTCGCCCCCCACCCAAAGCCGCTCCAAAGGCCGCCGACCCGTCGGCCCTTCCCCCTCGGCTGCAAGTTCGCTGCACGATTGCGAGTGCGGCGGACGCGTGCCGCATCGCCCACGCCGCCGCAGCAGGCCCGGCCAACAACGCACGCGATCCCCACCGATCAGCTGAAGCTGCAGCACCAAACGCTCTGACCCGCGAACCACCACACCATCCCTGACCCCATCGGCGGCGTCCGAGCACGCGCCCCGGCCCACACAGGCCGGGGCGTTCTTTCGCGCAACCTCCAAGCCCCGCGCGAACCTGCTACAACGCCCCCATGCCAATCCTCCTCACGCTCGCCGCCGTCGGCGTCGGCTGCCTCATCGCCATCCAGCCCGCGCTCAACGCCCAGCTCGGCCGCTCGCTCGGCCACCCGATCTATGGCTCGCTCACCAACTTCGCCGTCGGGCTCCTCGCGCTCACCCTCATCTCCGCCATGCTCATCCGCCCCGCCATCCCATCGGGCCAGGCCGCCACCGCCGCACCCTGGTGGGCATGGCTCGGCGGCATCCTCGGCGCCACCTTCGTCACCGCCGCCATCCTCCTACTGCCCAAACTCGGCGCGGTCCTCTTCATCGGCGCCATGCTCAGCGGCCAGCTCATCTCCGCCGCCGTCATGGACCAGTTCGCACTCGTCGGCCTCCCGCAACGCCCCCTCACACCCACCCGAATCGCCGGCCTCGCGCTGCTCGTCCTCGGCCTCGTCCTCGTCCAGCGCGGCGCAACAACCCCCGCCGAGCCAGCCGCCCAAGCCAAGAAAACCCCTTCGGCAAACGCATCCGGCTAAGTACCCTCTCCCAAAGCGGCCCATCACGCCGCGCGCAGAAGAGAGGACCCCGCCATGCCCCGTGCCGCACCCATCGCCACTCTGGCGATGCTGACCTGCATCGTCCACGCCGGCCCGCTCAACCCGCCCGCAGGCCCGCCCACGTCCACCGACACGGCCCTTCGCCAGACCGACCCGCGCATACCCCTCGGCCCGACCACCACCCCCGGCGACGCCAACTCCGTTCTCCGCATCACCGCCCCCGGCTCCTACTACCTCAGCGCCGACCTCGTCGGCCCCGCAGGCCAAAGCGGCATCGAGATCGCCACCTCCAACGTCACCATCGACCTCAACGGCTACACCCTCCGCGGCACCCCCGGCTCCCTCAGCGGCATCGCCGTCGACCCCGCCGGCGCGAAGAACATCACCATCACGAACGGCCGCGCGACCGGCTGGGCCGGCGTCGCCGGCGTCAATCTCTCGCTCGCCTTCGGAAACGTCGTCATCGACCGCGTCATCTCCTCCGACAACGCCGGCGCGGGCATCATCACCAGCGGCAACGCCGTCGTCACCAGCTGCGTCGCGCAGGCAAACGCCGCCGACGGCTTCGTTGCCGGCTTCGATTGCAAGCTCAACGCCTGCATCGCCATCGACAACCAGGCCGCCGGCTTCCGACTTGCCGCCGGCTTCAGCAACGCGACCAACTGCGTCGCCAACTTCAACGGCGGCGAGGGCTTCATCGCCGCCGACACGTGCATCATCCACGCATGCCTCGCCTACTCCAACGCCCTCGACGGCTTCAACGTCGGCGCCGGCTCGCACATCTCGGGCTCCGTTGCCCGCAACAACACGAACAACGGCTTCTTCCTTTTCAGTGGCTCCCAGATCGTTGACTCCACCGCCTACGACAACGGCGCAGACAACATCCACGCCCGCTTCGGCTGCTCCATCATCAACTGCACCGCCCGCATCGCCGGGGCCAACGGCATCCGCGCACTCGGCGCGTGCCTCATCGAGAACTCGCTCTCGCAATTCGCAACGGCCGCCGCCATCAGCGTCGGCCAGGCCTCGGTCGTCCGCAACTGCGTCGCCATCAACGCCGCCGACGGCATCGTCACCACCGGCGACGCCTGCGTCATCACCAACAACCACTCGGCACTCCACGCCAGCGCCGCCTACGTCATCACCGATCGCGACACCGTCTCTGGCTGCCACGCCGCCAACAGCCCCGTCGGCTTCCTCGCCACCGGCACCGACTCGTCCCTCATCGCCAACACCTCCACCGGAAACAACCTGGGCTACTCCACCACCACCGGCCCCGGCGGCAACCTCCTCATCCGAAACGTCTCCGGCGGCGACGTCGCCAGCTACGGCGTCACCCTCGCCGATTGCATCACCGCCATCGTCGGGGCTTCCAATATCGCCACCAACACCCGGCCCGACGTCAACTACGAGTTCTGACCCATCCCGGAGCAAACCATGCGACGCCCACGAATCAGCCTCGCCCTCGCCCTCATCGTCCCCGCCCTCCTCTCCCCCCTCGCGATCGCCGGCCCACTCACCCCGCCCGCCGGCCCGCCCACCTCTACCGACACCGCGCTCCGCCAGACCGACCCACGCATCCCCATCGGCCCAGACACCACGCCAGGCGACGCCGACTCGGTCTACCGCATCACCGCGCCCGGCTCCTACTACCTCACCGAGAACCTCACCGCCCGCGCAAGCCGCCACGGCATCGAGATCGCATCCAACGCCGTCACCATCGACCTCAACGGCTTCTCGCTCCTGGGCCTCGTCTTCCCCCCCGGCCAAAGCCTCAGCGGCATCACCACCGACGGCACGCGCACCAACATCACCATCCGCAACGGCCACGTCCTCGCATGGGGCAGCAACGGCATCGACCTCGGCGACGCGAACAGCGTGCTCATCGAGAACGTCACCGCCGAGAGCAACCTCGGCAATGGAATCAACGCCAACCGCGCCGTCGTCACCCAGTGCGTCGCACGCGGCAACGCAGCCTCCGGCTTCGCGGGCAACGGCATCGCGGTCGACTGCGTCGCCGTCGAGAACGACATCCGCGGATTCACCTGGACCGGCACCATCTCCACATGCCTTGCCGCGGACAACGACGGTGCCGGCTTCAGCATCTTCGGCGCCATCGACCGTTCCACAGCCCGCACCAACGGCGACGACGGCTTCGTCGTCTTCGGCGGCTCCATCGAGTCCTGCCTCGCCGAGTTCAACGGCGGAGACGGAGTGGTCGTGATCACAGACGCCCGCGTCTTCGGCAACACCGCGCGACAGAACACCCAGAACGGCTTCGTCATCAGCGCCAGCAACGCATTCACAGCCGGCAACACCTCGATCTCCAACACCGGCATCGGCTTCCTCGTCTTGGGAAGCGACACCCTCACTATCCGAAACATCGCCGGCGACAACGGCGCCGCCGCCTATACGTTCGGCAGCAACGCCACCCACGGCACCACCCTCTTCCTCACCGCCAGCGGCGTCGTCACCAACTCCGACAACCTCGCCAACCTCGCATACTGATGCCGCAACGCACAGTCCGGGAGCGCACCGTGCACAACGCCGCCACACTCGCGATCGCCGTCCTCGCCACAGCCGCCCTCGCCGGCCCACTCACCCCGCCCGCCGGCCCGCCCGCGTCCACCGACACCGCCCTTCGCCAGACCGACCCGCGCACGCCCGTCAACGACACCAACACCCCCGGCTCACCCACCGCCCGCTACCGCATCAACGCCCCCGGCACCTACTACCTCACCGGCCCCATCTTCGCGGGGCAAGACCAGTCCGCCATCGAGATCGCCGTCCAGGGCGTCACCCTCGATCTCAACGGCTTCACGATCTATGGCAACTCCCTCTTCACCACCCAGTCCGTCAACGGCATCATGGCCCCCAGCAACACCACGATCCGCAACGGCGTCATCCAGGATTTCACCGAGGAAGGAATCAGCGGAGGCAACGCGTCCCACGTCACCGTCGAGGATGTCCGCGTCTCCGGCTGCCGCAACGGCATCTTCATCGGCAACGCCGCCCGCATCGCAAACTGCCACGCCATCGCCAACGACAACACCGGCATTATCAGCGGCGACAGCGCTGTCGTCTCCGACTGTGTCGCCGCCGGCAACGGGCTCAGCGGCATCTCTGTGCAGCGCCACGCCGTCATCCAACGCTGCGCCGCGCGAGACAACGGCACCTTCGGCATATTCACGAGCAACGGCTGCCTCGTCTCCCAGTGCAACGCCAGCCAGAACGGCTCCGGCATCCTCGTCAATCAGGGCTCGCTCATCACCGACTCCATCGCCCACTTCAACAGCGACGTCGGCGTCCGCCTCCAGAGCTTCGCCAGGGCCCACAACACCGTCGCAATGGTCAACGGCGGCGACGGCTTCGTCGCGACCTCCGGCTCGCACATCCAGCATTGCGCAAGCATCGCGAATGCCGCCGAGGGCTTCGACATCTCAAGCGTCGTTATCGAGCACTCCCTCGCCTACAACAACGATGACTCCGGCATCCTCGCCGACGGCACCTGCACCATCCGGCACAACACCTCCGACAACAACGCGCGCGTCGGCGGCTGGGGCATCTACATCATCGGCGACCACGGCCTCATCGAAAACAACGTCGTCCGCAACAACCAGTTCACCGGCATCAGCGTCATCGGCGTCGGCAACGCCATCGTCCGAAACTGGTCGCTCAACAACGGCGGCGCCGCCATCGGCTTCACCGCCGGCAACGCCATCGGCCCCACCATCAACCTCTTCACCGGCACCAGCGTCCTAAACACCCCCAACGCCGACCACCCGCTCGCCAACTTCCGCGACTGACCGGTCGCAACGCCACACACTTCCACCGGGCCGTATCGCGACCGTGTCCGCCCTGGCCGCCGGCTGCAACGCACGCCGGGCATCCGTCCCACCCGCCTGCGCGCCCGCACCAACCAACAAGACGCCGCAGGAAGCCGAGCCCCGCACGCCCCTGAGCGCCGCGAACACGCCCGGCTCCTGCTACCTAACCGAGAATCTCGTCGTCCCCGCAGGCATGTCGGGCACCCGGCTCGAAGCCAAACTTATCCACATTGACCTCAACGGCTTCACGCCCTTCGTCGCCTCAGCCACGAGCAGCACAAACACCGCGCCCGATGCGAACGACAGGTACTGAGCCGTGCACTTCGCAAGTCCGACACGGCACAGCCTTTACCCGAGCACAGAGCAAGAAACGACCCGCATTGGCGAACGAGGGAGCCCTAACCGCGCACGTCTGATCTGCGAGTTATGCTTCGGTTATGCAACCAAGAAACTATGCAAACGTTGCAGCCGCTGTTCTTGCAGTCGTGAGCGCGTTCGGGTCCATCGCGGCCGCTGGCCCACTCTCGCCGCCCCCGGGCCCGCTCGTGTCGACCGGGAAAACCACTCAGCAGATCGAGCCGCGGGTGAGCGTCACGTCGTTGCCAAGCTCAACGAACGCGCAGTATGTCATCACTGAGCCAGGCTCCTACTACCTGACCAGGCCAATCCAGAGTGTGCCCGGAAAGAACACGATCGACATATTTGCCTCAGATGTGTCTCTTGATCTCAACGGCTTCACGCTGCTCGGGGACGAGCAGTCTAGGTCAGGCATCTACATCGGCCCGCATCGCAACATCCACATTGCAAACGGCTCTATCCGAGATCATCGGGTCAGCGGTATCGACGCCAATGCACTCGTGCAGAACGTCACAGTGCGCCGAGTCGCCGTGCTGTTCAACGAGCTCAACGGCATCAATGTCGGCAGCTTCTCAGTGGTGGCCGAGTGCTTCGCAGCGTTCAACGGGAGGGTCGGGATTCGCGTCGCGGGCCGGAGCGTCATTTCGAACTGTGCCACCGTGCGCAACGGAGACGCAGGCATCTCAGCTGGTTTCGCCTCGCGCATCCAGTCGTGCCGGTCCTTTGAAGACGGCTTCAATCAGAACGGCAGCGGTATCGCGGTCGGGGTGCAGGGTCTCGTCGATCGCTGCGAAGTCTACGCGGCCGAAAACGACGGCATCACCACAAGTCCGCGTGCCTTCATTAGAGACTCGCTCGTTGATGAGCCGGACCGTCGTGGTATCGTCGCGGCCGACGACGTAAGGGTTGTGCGGTGCACAGTGACGAGATCGCCCAACGAGGGCATTGTCACCTACAGCAGGTGCCTGGTCCATTCCTGCACCATATCCAACAACAACGAGGGGGTCGTTATCGAGGGTGAACAAAACATAATCACCCAGAACGTTCTGATGAATAACCAAGACCGCGGAATTCTTGCGCTCTCTGTTCGCAGCCTATTCATGAGCAATATTGCCGTCGGAAACGGTGTCGCCTGGCGCATCGCTGCAAACAATGGCGGTCACTTCGTTGCCGCCCCCGAAACCGGCGAAGTCAA
>CAYQAD010000063.1:0-10892 GCA_964415125.1 uncultured Phycisphaeraceae bacterium
ACATCCGCAACTCGGCATTCAAGAGCGGCGGCAAGGACTACCACACCGCGGCCGACCTGACCGCGCAGGCGAACCACCTCGGCGCGACGATCCAGGCGGACATCATCAAGCAGAAGCTGCCCACGCTCAACGGCGGGTACAAGGCGCTCAACTCGGGCGACTCGTCGTACGGCAAGTTCCGCACCGAGGTGTACACCGAACTGGCCGGCTCGGATGAGAACGGCGAGGGCGGGCACCCGATCGACCTGTGCCGATACCAGATCATCAACAACTACATGGGCCGCATTCCGCTGATTAACTCCGGCGGCGAGAGCAAGGGTGCCGGCGACATGGCCGACGCGGTGACCACGGCCGTGATCAACAAGCGTGCCGGCGGCATGGGCCTGATCTCGGGCCGCAAGGCGTTCCAGCGCCCGATGAACGAGGGCGTCGAACTCCTGCACGCGATCCAGGACGTGTACCTCGACGAGTCGATCACGATCGCCTGATCGCGGGTGCTCGGTCGCGTCGCGTCACCACCTTCGGTGGTGCTTCAGGCTTGGGACGCGAGCCGTAGACATCCCGGGCACAGTCCCGTTACAGATGCAAGAATCGAGCCCACGGCCGCGTGCCGTGGGTTTTTCTTATCTAAAGAACGATCACAACCAGCCCAACTGGGGGGGCGTCCCAGTGTTTTCTTGGTCGTGATTTAGGACTGGGTAAAATCCGCCAGAAGTCTTCGCGGGCGAGCCTTCATGAGGGTGTGCACGCGGCGGCTTCGGACCACGCCTTGGGAGGGGCGTGGAGTATCTGGGCTCGGGAGTATCCGGGCTGGGATGTTCGGGCTGGGATGTTCGGGCGGGGCGTCTGCCGATGGCGGACGGGCCCATGCGAGCGATCGGGGTGGAGAGAGGCAGAACCCATGATTGCCGAGGCAAAGCCAATGAACGTGGAACAGATCGCGGCTTCGAATCCGGACGTGCTCTGGTCGTTCATCACGCAGGACGTATCGGGCCGGGTGCTCGTGGTCGACGAGGACGGCACGATCCTCTTCGCGAACAAGGAGACGTGCGCGAAGTATGCGCACATCGGCCGGCCGGTGGTCGGCGCGTCGCTGTTCGAGGACATCGGCAAGGGGCGCCTCGGTGCCGAGTGGCGGCGGCTCTGTAAGGCCACGCTCGACAGCGGTGCGCCCTCGGCGGTGGAGACCATGATCTCGGGCGTGCGTGTGCGTGCCATGCTGCGCCCCATGAGCAACGGCTCGAAGCGGTGCCTGCTGATTGTCTCGCGCGACATGGCCGACTTCATGCCCGAGCACTGGGACCTTCCCGAGGGCGTGCGCGAGCTGCGCGGCTCGGTCGAGGACTGGGGCAAGCTCGACTGCCTCACGGCCCGGGAGCGCGAGATTCTGGGACTGATCGGGCTGGGCCTGAGTGCCGCGGGCATCGCCGAGCGGCTGAGCCGATCGCCGAAGACGATCGAGTGGCACCGCCACCAGATCGGGCAGAAGCTGCACGTGAAGAGCCGCGTCGAGCTGGCGGCGATCGCGATTCGCGCCGGGCTCACGCCGATCCTCGATGTCGACCATACCCTCGGTGATGATGCAGACGCCCAGCCGCCCGCCAGCCCCGGACCACGCGATGATTGAGCGGACGCGAGCCGCGGTCTTTCTTGATCGCGACGACACGCTCAACGTCAACGCCGAGCTTGATTGGGGCCTGCTCACGCGCGATCGCGACCGCCTTCGCCCGGGCGACCTGGTCGACCCGGAGCACGTCGAGCTGCTGCCGGG
The DNA here is from genome assembly GCA_964415125.1 of uncultured Phycisphaeraceae bacterium. Classification (GTDB taxonomy): domain Bacteria; phylum Planctomycetota; class Phycisphaerae; order Phycisphaerales; family UBA1924; genus CAYQAD01. Next base: position 1,772 of record CAYQAD010000063.1, read on the forward strand.
CGCGCTCGAGGCGTGCGGCCGGCTCGTCGACGCGGGGTACATGCTCATCGTGGTGACCAACCAGTCGTCGGTGGCCCGGGGCGGATCGCGGATCGAAGAGGTCGACGCGACCAACGCACGGCTGATGGAGCTGCTGTCGCGGGATGGGGTGTCGCTCATCACCGCGGCGTACTACTCGCCGCATCATCCCGCGGGGATCGTCCAGCCGTACAACACGGCGCACCCGGATCGCAAGCCGGGGCCCGGCATGCTGCTGCGTGCCTCGGCCGAGCACGGCATCGACCTGTCGGCGAGCTGGATGGTGGGCGACAAGCAGCGTGACGTGGACGCGGGACTCGCGGCGGGGCTTGATCCGTCTCGCTGCCTGCTGATCGGCGGTGGCGCGGAGCTTGCCGACATCGGGGCGGCGGCCGACGTGATCCTCTCGAGGCGCGCCGCGACCAACGCCCGGCCTTAGGCTTCGGGCGTGCGTGAGCTCCGGAAGCCGATGCGTTTGTGCGTGGTCTGCCCGTCGTGGGTGGGCGATGTGTGCATGGCGACACCGACGTTGCGGCTGGTGCGGCGGGCGCTGCCGGGCGCGTTCATCGGCGCGTTGGTCAGGCCGCCCTGCGACGTGCTGCTTGCGGGGACGGGGCTCGTCGACGAGGTGCATCTGCGGCGGGACTCGGGCGTGATGGGGCCGAAGCACACGGCCGCGAAGATGCGGCCACGCCGGTACGACACCGCGCTGCTGCTGACCAACTCCTTCAGCACGGCGCTGGCGACGCGCGTCGCGGGCATCCCGCAGCGCGTGGGGTACGAGCGCGACGGGCGAGGACTGCTGCTCACGCATCGGCTCGATCCGGAGAAGCGGGCGGATGGCGCCTGGGCGATGGTGCCCGCGATCGACTACTACTGGCGGCTCGCCTCGGCGATGCTCGGGGAGGAACAGGGCCGTGCGCCGGACGACGCGTTCATGGAGCTCGCAACGACCGAGTCCGAGCGCGACGAGGCCGAGCGCGTGCTGGCCGAGGCTGGGGTGGGCGGTCGCGCGTACGCGGTGCTGAACCCGGGCGGGAACAACGAGGCGAAGCGCTGGCCCGCGGACCGGTTCTCGGCGCTGGCCGAGTGGCTTCGCGACGAGCACGGGCTGGCGGTCGTGGTCAATGGGTCGCCCGCCGAGCGGGCGTTGTGCGGCCGGATCGCGGCGGGCTCCGGCGGGGCGGCGGTGTCGCTGCCGGGGATCGGGATGTCGTTCGCGGCGGTGAAGGCGGTGGTGGGCGGCGCGAGGGTGCTCGTGACCAACGACACGGGCCCCCGGCACATTGCGGTGGCGATGGGCGTGCCGACGGTGACCCTGTTCGGGCCCACCGACCACCGCTGGACGACAGTGCCAACCCGCCCGGGGGCACCCGAGGTGCTGGTGCTGGCCGACCCCACGCTGCCGGCGGCCGAGTCGGCCAACGACCACCCCGAGCGGTGCTCGATCGAGCGGATCGAGCCGGACCGCGTTCGGGGCGCTGTGGCGGCGGTTCTGGCGGCGGGCGAAGCCTGATCAGATTGGATTTGACGCTCGAAGGAGCCGACCTACGATGTTGACCCGTTGCCCGCCCGCTGGGTCGGCCGCGGAGATGAAAACCTGTTGGGGACGTAGCTCAGTTGGTAGAGCGCTTCCATGGCATGGAAGAGGTCGAGAGTTCGAATCTCTTCGTCTCCACTTTCGGCACACGCCGCGGCTTTCTAGGCCGCGGCGTGTTGCGTTGCGGGACGCGCTTCGAGCTGAAGTCGCTTGCCTGGCTCCCGATCGGGGGCATGGTTTCCGCATGGCGATTCGGTCACGTCGAGGTGTTGTGGTTGGCTGTGCTGTGACGGCTGCCCTCGCGGGCTTCGGTGCGTCGGCAGCGGCTGGCGTCGATGCCCCCAAGAACCTGCTGCTCTTTGGCAACTCCTTCACGCAGTCGGGAGGGGCTGGAGGTGTTGGGCAGTTGGTCTCTGAGCTGGCGGTGGCGGGCGGGCACGCCGAGCCGTTCGTGTTCCAGCTCGCCGTGGGCGGCCGGGCGCTCGACTGGCATCTGGCGTACGGCACGCCGGTGATTTCCGATCGAATCCCGGCCGGGCAGACGTGGGACCACGTGGTGATGCAGGAGTTCTCCACGCGGCCGACGGACCATCCGGTGATGGGCGAGCCGCAGAAGTTCTACGACGCGGCGAGCGGGCTTGCCTCGGCGGTGCGGGGGCACTCGCCGGAGGCGGGCGTGGTGCTCTTCGAAACCTGGGCCCGCGGGCAGGGGCACGAGTTCTATCCGGGCGAGTGGGCAAGCCCCGCGGCGATGCAGGCAGAGCTCGCGCACCACTACAGCCTCGGGCGCGACGCGGTGGACGCGGCGGTGGGCGGCACGCCGACCGAGGTCGCGCGCGTCGGCTCGGCGTTCGGCGAGGCGGGCTTCGACCCGGCGCTCTACGGCAGCGACCGCTGGCACGCGTCGAACCATGGCGCACTTCTGGCCGGGCTCGTGATCTACGCGTCGATCTACGACGATGCGACGCTGACCGACCTGGACTTCGCGGCTGTCGCGGGACGGCTTGGCCTGACCGAGGGCGACGCGCTCGGGCTTGCGCGCGTCGCCGAGCGGACCATCCCATCGCCCGGCCCGATCGGGGCGCTGGCAATCGGCGCCGCGTGCGTGCGTCGACGCCGATGACTGGGGCGTGCCCACGGGCGAGGCCTGGCGCGACGCCGTAGCATGGCCCGATGGGCCTGGACCTGCTTCTCGACAACCTGTTGAGTCCGCCGATTCTGTTCTTCTTTGCGGGGATGCTCGCGGTGGCGGTGCGCAGCGATCTGGCGGTGCCCGAGTCGGTCGGTCGGCTGCTCTCGATTTATCTGCTCTGGGCGATCGGGTTCAAGGGGGGCATCGCGCTGCGCGCGGCGGGCCTGAGCACCGAGGTGCTCGAGCCGTTGATCGCAGCGGTGGTCATCAGCTCGGTCGTGCCGCTCGCGCTGTTCCCGCTCTTGAAGAAGCGGTTCGGCGTGGATGACGCGTGCGCGATCGCCGCGGCGTACGGCTCGGTCTCGGCGGTGACGTTCATCACGGCCGCGAACTTCCTCGATGCGCGTGGCGTGGCGTACGGCGGGCAGATGGCTGCGGCGCTGGCGCTGATGGAGTCGCCCGCGATCATCGTCGCCCTGGTCATGCGGGGGCGGATGGCGGCAGGCGAGAAGGCGCTTCCCATGCGAGCCGTCGCGCACGAGGCGCTCACCGCCGGGCCCGTCTTTCTGTTGCTCGCCTCGCTGGCGATCGGGTACATCGCCGGGCCCGATCGGAGCGCCTCGCTCAAGCCCTTTGCCAACGACATCTTCTACGGCGTGCTCGTGCTGTTTCTGCTCGACGCGGGCATCGCCGCGGCACGGCGGATGCGGGACCTCGTTCGGGCAGGCTGGCGGCCGATCGTGTGGGCAATCGTGCTCTCGCCGATCGGGGCGGCCCTGGGCATCGCGGCGGGCTGGCTGCTGGACATGAGCGTGGGCGACACGCTGCTGCTCGCGATTCTCAGCGCCAGCGCGAGCTACATCGCGGTGCCCGCGGCAATGCGGCTGACGGTGCCCAACGCGAACCCGGGCATCTATCTGCCGATGGCGCTGGGCGTGACGTTCCCCATCAACGTGGCGGTCGGCATACCGCTCTACCTGGGCATCACGGAGTGGGCACTGGGCGGGTGACGCTGCTCGCGCTGTCACGCGCCGTCACGCGCTTCCTGGGCGCTGCCTAGGCGGCGTCGCTCGTGTTGCGCGCGGTCTCGATGTCGTCGGCGAAGTCGTCGCGGAAGGTCTGGTTCCACTTGGGCACGCCGATGCTGTAGGCGGCGCGGCCGATCAGGTGGCTCGCCACGGGGCTCGTGACGAACAGGAACACGATCACGAGCACGGCCTCGGCGAGGACCACGGGCTCGCGCGAGTCGATGCCCGCGGCGAGGATGACGCACGCGACGCCCAGCGTGCCGGCCTTCGTGGCCGACTGCATGCGGGTGTAGAGATCGGGAAGGCGCACGATGCCGATGGCGGCGATCGCGCCGAGCGTGGCGCCCGCGAGCACGAGCAGGTCGACGATCCAATCGATGAGGTTCATTCGTGGCCTCGCCGCTGGAGGAACATCGCGAAGGCCGCGGTGCCGAGGAAGAGGATGATCGCCGCGACCAGCGCGACGCCGAGCAGCTCCTTGCGGCCCGACGTGATCGCGGCCAAACCCACGAGCGAGATGACCTGGAAGCCCAGCAGGTCGAGCGCGACGACGCGGTCGGGCAGCGACGGGCCCTTGACGAGCCGAACGACCACCGCGGCGATCGCGATGCCGAACACGATCGTCGACGCGATGATGATGCGCGACATCGGGTGCACGTGCGCCTCGGCGGCGAGCAGCATGGGAACATCCGCGGCGAGTGCGTGCGTGAGTGTGGGGAGCGCTGGGTTCATGCGGCGGCCCTCGCCGAGGACGTACTGAAGGTCGATCGTGCCGGCGTGCGCTCGCCACGCGTCGCGGCACGCACGCGGCGTTCGAAGCCCCGCTTGACCGCCTTGATCTCGCTGTCCGCGTCGCCCACGTGCATGTAGTGCACGTAGAGCTTCGAGCGGTCCTCGGAAACATCGAGCGTCAGCGTGCCGGGCGTCAGCGTGATGAGGTTCGAGAGGAGCATGATCTCGGTGTCGGTCGCGTCGTCCTTGATCGGGATCGCGAGGATCGCGGGGCGCAGGTGCGAGAGGCTCGCGACCGTGTGCCACGCGACCTTGAAGTTCGCCTTGATCAGTTCCCAGAGCGTGAAGACGATCAGATCGATCACCGCGACGGACTGGAAGGCGTAGGTGCTCGTCTTCGACGCGGCTGTCATCAGGCGAAGCGACACGAAGCCGACGACGAAGCCGACGAGCAGATTCGCCGGGCTGAACGGCCCGACGAGCACCGCCCAGAGCACGGCCATCGCGATGTTGGCAGCAAGGATCATGGGTAGGCCTCCGTCGCCGCGGCAAGGTCGGGCTGCTCCGCGGTCTCAGCGTACCCGTCCTTGGGCCCCCACTTCTCCTGCCAGTTGTCCATGGGGTCGGCCTCGAGGGCGTCCTCGCCGAGCACGGCGGCGATGTAGTTCGAGCTGTCGATCATCTCCTCGGCCGCGGCCTTGGCGAGCGAGAACGCCGGCCCCGCGCCGATGCCGATGCCGATGGTGACGCACGCCAGCGCGATGATGGGCCCGTAGATCGCGGGTCGGCTTTGCACGGCGATCGCCGCGGGGTTCACGCCCTCGGGCGCGTCGCGCCAGAAGCCCTGCGACCAGATCTTGATCATCGAGAAGAGCGTGCAGACGGACACGAAGAGGCTCACGCCGACGATGCCGTAGGCCCCGCCCTCGAGCCCGCCGCGGACGAGCGTGAACTTCGCCCAGAAGCCGCTGAGGATCGGGATGCCCGCCAGGCTCATCGACGTGATGAAGAAGAGTGCCGACAGGAACGGGTTGGTGCGTGTGATGCCGCCCAGGTCACTCAGCTCGCAGGTGCCGCGGAGCTTGAGCACCGCGCCGCTGATGAGGAAGAGATTGGTCTTTACGAGGATGTGGTGGAGGATGTAGAAGACGCTACCGGTGAGCGCCATCACCGCGGCCTCGATCGCCTGGCCTTGCCCGAGCAAGCGAAGCGCCACGCCCAGGCCCATGAGCATGTACCCGATCTGGCTGACGATGTGGAACGAGAGGATGCGGCGCATGTCGTTCTGCGTCATCGCGCCAAGCACGCCCGAGACCATCGTGAGGCCCGCAACGATCAAGAGCGCATCGCCCAGCAGCGTCCACTCCTGATCGAAGATCAGCATGGTCGTGCGGATGATCGAGTACACGCCGACCTTGGTCAGCAGGCCCGCGAAGAGCGCCGAGACCGCGGGCGGCGGCGTGTGATAGGAGGCGGGCAGCCAGAAGAACAGCGGGAACACCGCGGCCTTGATGCCGAAGCCCACGAGCAGCGGCGCGGCGAGCGCCGTCGCGAGCGCGGGGTCGTTCAGGGCGTCCATGCGGATGGCCAGATGCGCCATGTTGAGCGTGCCCGTGACGCCGTAGATCACGCCGACGCCCGCGAGGAAAACGACCGACGAGAAGAGGTTCAGCGTGACGTACTTGATCGCGCCCTCGAGCTGCCCGCGCTCGCCGCCCAGGGTGAGCAGGACGAACGAGCTCATAAGCATCAGCTCGAACCAGACGTAGAGGTTGAAGAGGTCGCCCGCGACGAACGCGCCGCCGCACGCGGCGAGCAGGCAGAGCGTCAGCGGGTAGTGCCCGCGCTGGGCGCGGAGCGGATCGACCGTGCCGATGCTGAAGATCGCGACGGCGAAGCCCACGGCCGCGCCGAGCAACACCATGATCGCGCCGAACAGGTCCGCGACGAGCACGATGCCGAAGGGCGCCGCCCAGCCGCCCAGCTCGAGCACCTGCGTGCCGCTGGCGCGCACCGTGAAGAGCAGGGCGATCGCAGCCGCGAGCACCGCGCCGGTGGTGAGCACGGCGACGGCCGCCTGACCCCGGGCCCGGCCCCACAGGGTGAGGCAGAGCGCGGCGCCAAGCATGGGCGCGAGGATGGGGAGGACAACAAGCATCAGCCGCAATCCGTGGAGGTCATGCGATCGAGGTCGTCGGTGCCGACGTCCTGATCGACGCGTTTGATGAGCACGATCGTGTACGAAACGATCGCGAAGCCGATGACGATCGCGGTGAGGATCAGCGCCGCGGGCAGCGGGTCGCTGAAGCCCTCGGGCGCCGCGGACTGACCGGCGGCGACCAGCGGGGGCCGACCACGGACGAGACCCGCGACCGTGTAGATCAGCAGGTTCGCGCCATGCCCGAGCAGCGCGAGCCCGATCACGAGCTTCACGATGCTCCGCCGGAGCAGCATGAACACGCCCGTCGCGAAGAGCACGGCCACGCTAATTGCCATCAGCAGCGTCACGCAGCACCTCCACGAGCGTAAAGACCATCAGAAGCACCGAGCCGAACACGACCAGGTACACACCGATATCGAAGATCACGGGGGTGCCCGCCTTGATGGGTTCGGTAAAGCCGAAGACGTGCGCCGAGATCCACTCGCCGGTGAGGAACTGGTCGCCGAAGAACAGCGCGGGCATGCCGCTGAGCGCCGCGGTGAGCAGGCCAGCGCCGATGTAGGCGGTGGGATGCACGCGGAGCATGGCGCGGGCGCGGTCGAAGTCGATGGCCAGCGCGTAGATCGCGAGGGCCGACGCGGCGAGCAGCCCGCCGACGAAGCCGCCGCCCGGCTCGTTGTGCCCGCGGAGCAGCACGACGACGCTCACGAGCAGCAGCACGGGCACGATGACCATGGACGCGGTGCGGAAGATGATCGTGCTCATCGCGTCGCCTCCATGTTGCCCGCCTCGGTCTGCTGGGCCGGGGCGGTCGTGCCGCGCATTGTCCAGAGGTTGCCCGAGCGCAGGCGGATGAGCGTGTAGACGCCCACCGCCGCGACGCCCACGACGTAGATCTCGCCGAGCGTGTCGAAGGCGCGGAAGTCAACGAGGATGACGTTGACGATGTTCTTGCCATACGCCTCGGGGTACGAGAGTGCCGCGTGCACCTCGGAGACGGGCGTGGGCGCCTGCCAGATCGCGGCGAGCAGCGTGGCGGTGCCCATGAGCAGGCCGAACGCGCCGGCAAGCACCCAGTCGGCGACCCGCTGGGTCTTGGTCGTCAGCGAGCGATAGCGCGGCAGGTGGAAGACCACCAGCACGAAGATCACGACCACGAGCGTCTCGACCGCGAACTGCGTGCTCGCGACGTCGGGCGCGCCGAAGGTCACGAAGAACAAGGCCGACATGAAGCCCACGAGCCCGAGCACGGCCACGGCCGCGAGTGCCTGGCGCTGCATGGTGGTCGCGATCGCGCCGACGATGATCGCCGCGGCGATGACCGCATCCATGAACGTCACGCCCTCGAGCATCGGACGGATCTGCGTGTGGATCGTCTGCACCGCCTCGACGCGGAAGAGCGCCGCGCCGGCGATGCCGGTGAGCGTGATGAGCGTGATGCGCACGTACCAGCGGAGCGAGCCCGACTGGAGCGCCTTGGTCTGGGCGGCCGCGAAGGTCAGCGTGCCCGCCAGGATGCCGGTGTACGCACGCTCCGGGCCGACGCGATCCAGCGCGTCCATCGGCGCGAGTGCCTTGGCGTACGCGGCACGACCGGCGTAGAGCCCGAAGCCCAGCACGATCGCGATGATGCTCAGCCACGTCGCCGTGGTCGGGGGGATCAGCAGTTCGATGGCCGAGAGCTTGGTCTTGGCGGGCTCGGTCTTGGCGGGCTCGGACTTGCCGGCGTGGTCGTCCGAGTGGTTGTCGGCGTGCTCGGCGGCGCCAGCGACACCCTCGGCGGCGTGCGTCGCGTCGGCGAGCGCTGGTGCGTCCGCATGCGCGGCCGGCTCGGCGTAGGCGACCAGCGCCGCGGGCTCGATCGAGGCGGCGACGCTCTTGACCATCGGTGCGAAGAACAGCGACGGGGCGAGGCCCGCGATGAGGCTGAGCGTCACGAAAACCGCGGGGCCGGCCAGCTGCATCGCGTCGGGCTCGCGGGCGCTGCCCGCGTGTTCGCTGGGCGGGCCGACGAAGGGCTTCCAGCCCACGAGGAAGCCCGCGGCGACCATGAAGACCGCCGAGGTCACGATGCCGACGGTGAGCAGCGCGACGTGCTCGCCGTGCATGCCGTGCAGGCCACCCTTGATCAGCAGCTCTTTCGCGGTGAAGCCCACGAGCGGGAAGAATCCCGCCATCGAGGCCGAGGCGACCAGAGCAAGGCCCGCGGCGATGGGCATGACGGTAAAGAGGCCGGAGAGCTTCTCGACGTTCTTCTCGCCGGTCTTCTTCACGACGCTGCCGGCGATGAGGAAGAGCGAGGCCTTGTAGAGCGCATGGGCGATCAGGTAGGCCGCGGCCGCCTTGGGCTCGTCCAGGCCGACCAGGAAGATGATCGTGCCGAGCGACGAGACGGTGGTGTACGCGAGGACCTTCTTGAACTCGCGCCGGCGTGTGGCGAGGTAGGCCGCGGCCAGCATCGTGAAGCCGCCGAAGGCGATGAGCGTGGTGTTCCAGATCGGGTCGCCGCC
>CAYQAD010000064.1:0-5102 GCA_964415125.1 uncultured Phycisphaeraceae bacterium
ACCCAGGCCGCCCGCGAGGACGATCGTTCCAAGGACGGCACCTGACCGCCGGCCGCGACGGGCCGCGTCACGCGTCCGCATCGGCCCCCGGGTCGTCCTGGGCGGGCGTGAACCCGATTGTCACTCGCCCGTACAACCCCGTGCCGCAGCGGTCTTTGAGGGATGCTCACGACCGCTTAGAATAATGCTCGCGGCTGCTGCTTTGGTGTCGTAGCGACCCGGTGTATCGCTGCGTCCCGCCGCAACGACATCCACACCGGCACCCACACGGGCCAACGCCGGCCCGCTGTGGACTGGTTTCGAGGAACGATGCGCCGGCGCCGCCTCGGCACAGCTCACGACAACGTCCAGCACCCGACCCGACCCGACCCGACCCGAACTGACCTGAGACAGACCCGTCGCAGACCACTCCCAGGGGAATCCAGCCAATGGCCATCCGAACCATCCTCGCCAGCACCGCCCTCGCCGCGACCATCGCGCTCGCGCCGCTTCCCGCGGTCGCCGCGACCGCCGAGGCGACCGATCGCGTGATCTTCCACACGGGCAACATTGTCGAGGGCAAGGTTCTTGAGGAGACCGCCACCGAGATCACCATGCTCGTGGTGCAGGGCACCATGTCCGCGCAGATGACCTACCCCAAGGCCGACATCCTCAAGGTCGAGCGCGGCGTGCTCGAGGCGACCGCCGCCGCCGTCCCCGATGACGCCCCGGCCCTCGACCGCCGCGACACGGACGACACCGAAGAAGCAGCCCTCGACGGCACCTATCGCGTCTACCACCTCAAGCTCAGCGGCCAGTTCGGCCGCGACATCAGCGAGACCCCCATCCGCGACGCGATCGACGACGCCCGCGACGAGGGCGCCACCCACATCATCATCGAGCTCAACAACACCTGGACCAGCCGCGGGCGAGAGCTCGACGAGGACGCGGCAAACTTCGACGAGTTCAGCCGCACCGAGGCGATCTCGCCGATCTTCACCGAGGAGATCCGCACCGAGTGGGACAACCCGCCCGAGGTCATCTTCTGGGTGCGCAACGCCATGGGCGGCGCCGCATTCCTGCCGTTCCTGAGCCCGAACATGTACTTCCACTCCGAGGGCCGAATGGGCGGCGTGGGCAACCTCGCCGGCATGTTCGGCGGCATGGGCGACGAGGTCGTGCGCGATAAGCAAGAGTCGCTCCGCGCCGGCCGCGCACGCGGCCTCGCGATCCACGGCGGGTACGACGGCCGGATCATCACCGCCATGACCGAGGAGCCCTACCAGCTCTGGCTCCGCTTCGAGCGCGGCAAGCCCGTGCTCATCGACAACCCCGACGACGTGCTCCCGACCGACATCCTGCTCACCGACGACGGCGAGGACGAGAACGCCGACAGCGATGTCGAGATCGTGCGCGGCGAGGGCAACGACGTGCTGACCCTTCGCGCCGACACGGCCCTGCAACTCGGCCTCTCCGACGGCACCGCCGACACGCTCGACGACGTGCTCTTCGAGCTCGGCATCGACCGCGACGCGATCATCATCGACGGCAAGGCCGAGCGCATCATCGACCGCTGGCGATCCACCATCGACCGCAGCGAGCGCGAGCTGCGCAGCCTCGTTCAGGACTACCTCGAGGTGCCAGCCGGCGGCGACCGCCGCGAGCGTGCCCGCTCGCGCGGACAGCGCTCGCGACTGCTCGACCAGATGGAGCGCATCCTGCTCCGCTTCGGCGAGGCCGTCATCCCCCAGCGCATCGGTCTGGGAATCGACATCGGATGGATCGAGGACCAGCGCAACGTGATCAAGGCTGAGGCGATCGCCGATCGCTGACACGCGGCATGAGCCGACCTCGAAGCCCCATTCTCGCAAGCCCGAACACGCACGTCTGATCAAGACGCCCAAGACACACCCGGAGAACGCAATGAACCCCCTGAAGACGCTCATGCTGGTCGCGGTGCTCGCCCTCGGATGGGCGACCAGCCTCGTCCACGCCGCCGACAAGCTCGTGCTGACCGACGGCACCGAGATCACCGGCACGATCGCCCAAGAGGTCGACGGCTACATCTACTTCACCTATCTCAAGTCCGGCATCGAGTACAAGGAATTCTTCAGCCCGCAGGACTACGTCGAGGTCATCCGCGACGCCGCGAAGGTCGCCAAGGCCGACGCCACGCCCGACCAGCCCGCCCGCCCGAGCATCGAGAAGAAGTCCGAGACCAAGGCCCGCACGATCGGCTCGGATGCCCCCCGTGCCGCGGTCATCAGCCTTGGCGCCGGCGGCGACAAGAACATGGTCGGCATGTACATCACCGCCCGCAAGCTGCGCGAGCTCATCCCCGTTCTCGAAGAGGACGAGATCGACGTGGTCGTCTTCCGCGTCAACTCCGGCGGCGGCCTGCTCTACGAGCTCCAGTTCCTCCACGAGGTCATCCAAGAGGAATACAAGCCCCGCTTCCGCACCGTCGCGTGGATCGAGAGCGCGATCTCGGCAGCCGCGATGACCAGCCACGTCATCGAAGAGATCTACTTCATGAAGCGTGGCAACTACGGCGCGTGCACCGGCTGGTCCGGCTCGCTCAACGCCATGAAGGGCCGAGGCCTCGAAGAGGTGCTCTACATGATGGAGAAGGCCTCCGATCTCGGCGGCTACGACCACGCCATCATGCGCGCCATGCAGATCAACGAGCCCCTCTCGGCCACGATCAACGACGACGGCACGGTCGATTTCTTCCTCGACACCTCCGGCGACATCCTGCTCAACCCGGGCGACTACATCCTCACCCTCGACGCCGAGCAGGCCGAGCAGATCAAGTTCTCCAAGGGCACCACCGACGACTATCGCGAGCTCGGCCGCCTCATGGGCTACACCGAGATCGAGTGGGTCGGCGAGACCGTGCCGGGCGTGCCCTACCCGGTGAGCCGCGCCGAGGAGGAGATGCGCAAGTACCGCGACCGCACCCACCGCGACGAGCAGCGGGTCAACGTCTACTTCGCCGACTACCAGCGCGCCTTCAACTCCGCCCAGGGCGCCCCGGCCGATCGCCGCGGCGCGTTCGTCAACCAGGCACGCCGGGCCCTCTCCAACATCGAGCGCATGGTTGCCAACAACCCCAACTTCGCGCTGCTGAATCTCAACCTCGTCTCGGACGAGGCGTTCCGCCAGTGGGTCCGCGACCGCGAGGAAGAGCTCCGCGAGCTCACGCGCCGCTGATCGGCACACTCATCCCGATCTCCGAAAGCCCACGGGAGCCCCCGTGGGCTTTTTCATTCATGCGCCGCCGCGCAGCACGCGGTCCTACGCTTGATTTGCCGGGTCAAACGCTCGGCGCTTGAAGCCAACCCGCGCGGCTCGGCCGTGCGTTTATTGATGGAGCCGACCCATGTCGATCGCCAGCAGCACGTTCGTTCCCGCCGAGCTCGACGCGACCGAGTGGTCCAACATCGAGCCGCTGTTCAATGCGTTGCTCGAGCGGCCGGTCGAGTCGGCCGCCGATCTCGAGGCGTGGCTCTTTGATCGCAGCGAGCTCGAGAGCGCCTACAGCCAGTCGCAGGCGAATCTCTACATCTCGACCACCTGCGACACGGGCGACAAGGCGGCGCAGGACGCCTTCACGAAGTTCATCGAGACCGTCCCGCCCAAGGCCAAGCCCGTCATGTTCGCGATGGACCGCCGGCAGAAGGAGCTCGCCGAGCGCTTCGCGCTGCCCGCCGACCGCTACGGCGTGCTCACGCGCGACACCGCCGCCGACGTCGAGCTCTACCGCGACGAGAACGTGCCCATCGAGACCGAGCTCGACAAGCTGGGCCAGGAGTCCGACACCGTCTCCGGCGCACAGTCCGTCGACTTCGAGGGCAAGGAGCGCACCATGCCCGAGATGGCGCGGTTCCTCGAAGATACCGACCGCGCCCGCCGCGAGGCCGCGTGGCGCGCCATCAGCCAGCGCCGCCTGCAAGACCGCGAGAAGTTCGACAGCCTCTACGACCAGATGATCGCCAAGCGCCACCAGCTCGCCCGCAACGCCGGCTACGACAACTACGTCGGGTACACCTTCGCCCGCATGCACCGCTTCGACTACACGCCCGAGCACTGCTTCGCGTTCCACGACGCGGTCGAGCGCGCGGTCGTGCCCTTCAACAAGCGACTCGACGCCAAGCGCGCCGAGGCGCTGGGCATCGACGCGCTCCGACCATGGGACCTCGCCGTCGACCCGCACGGCCGAGCACCGCTCCGCCCCTTCGACGGCGGCGTCGACCTGATGAACAAGACCAACGCCGCCTTCGAGCAGCTCGACCCGCGCCTCGCCGCGATGCTCCGCGAGCTGGGCGACGGCAGCGGCGTCGGCATCGAGGGCGGCAACAACCTCGATCTCGACAGCCGAAAGGGCAAAGCGCCCGGCGGCTACCAGTACATGCGCGACCGCGTCCGTATGCCCTTCATCTTCATGAACGCCGCCGGCCTGCACCGCGACGTCGAGACCATGGTCCACGAGGCCGGCCACGCCTTCCACTCCATGCTCTGCCGCGACGAGCCCCTGCTGCACTACCGCCACAGCCCGATCGAGTTCGCCGAGGTCGCCTCCATGACCATGGAGCTGCTCACCATGCCCTACTGGGGCGGCCCGCAAGGCTTCTATCCCGACCCCGCCGACCACAACCGCGCCATGCGCCAGCAGATGGAAGGCTCCGTCAGCCTGCTCTCTTGGATCGCGACCATCGACGCCTTCCAGCACTGGATCTACACCAACCCAACGCACACCCAGAGCGAGCGCACCGCCGCGTGGCTCGACCTCGACGGCCGCTTCGGTCACGACATCGACTGGTCGGGCCTCGACGACGCCAAGGCCGCCGCCTGGCAACGCCAGAGCCACCTCTTCCGCAACCCCTTCTACTACATCGAGTACGGCATCGCCCAGCTCGGCGCGCTCGGCCTCTGGGTCACGTCGCTCGAGAAGGGCGAGCCGGCCGCGATCGACGCCTACATGAGGTCCCTCTCGCTCGGCGGATCGAAGCCCCTGCCCGAGCTGTTTGCCGCGGCGGGCCTGCCCTTCGACTTTGGCTACGACACCGTCGCGCGCCTGCTCGACCGCGTCGAGGCCGAGCTCGAGAAGGTGCCCGACGCCT